>DATLIL010000057.1:0-21511 GCA_035539475.1 Polyangiaceae bacterium | reverse complement strand
ACGATACGTACGTCATCGGCTCGCTCTGCACGGCCGTCGGCACCTGCCCCGAGAGCGGCGGCAGCACGTCGGCAGGAAGCGCTGGCCTCGCCGGCGGAGGCAGCGGAGGAAGCGCTGGACTCGGCGGCTCCGGCCCGCTTCCGCCCGGAACACTGACTGCAGATCTCAACGGGTCCGGTCCCGAGCGTTTGCCGCTCGAGCTCATGGGCGTGGAGCCCACACACTTTCTCGTCGCCGCGGACGCGACGTCCACGACCTGGGAGGCGCGCGTAGGCCAGGGCTTCGACGTCGTTGCCCCCGCCGCGCTCGAGCTCGGAGAGCCGTCGCCGTTCACGGATCCCGGCAGTGTGCTGCGCCACGCAGGCACTGCGACGTTCTCCGCCGAGAGCACCTGGGCCGACACGAGCGCGGGAGCGCTGGCGCTCGAAGTGGTCTTTCGTGGTGAGCCCGAAGCGGCTCTGCTGTCGCAACGAGACGTCGACGCCGGACTCGAGTTGTTTCTCGATCAAGAGGGTCGCCTGAACCTCCGCCTCGACGCCGGCGCCGACGAGATCGTCGCGTCTTCACAGGCGCTCGTCGCGGACGCCTGGCACCACTGCCTCGCGCTGTTCGACGCCGAAGAAGCCGTGGCGCAGATCTTTTGCAACGGTCAGGCCGGTGAGCCCACGAGCGTCCCTGCCGGCTTCGCCGTCAACCCCGTTGCAGTAGCTGCGACGCTCGGCGGAGAGAACGCCGCGCGCCTGCACTGGGCGGAGCTCGCGAGCTGGCAAACGTCCAGCTGGGGTCCCCGCGGCGCCTGGACGGATCTGGCCCGCGAGCGCTTCGCCCGTCTCGTCGGCACCTACGCCGAGGGTTCTCGTGAGCCTCTCCCCTTTGCCGACGTGCGCCCGAGCGGCGCCTACGTGGACATGACGCCGAGTGACGCTCCCGAGCTTCGCCGGTTGCACCCCGTGGGCGAGCACTGGCCGCGCATTGTCTGTCGGCCCACGCTCGACACCGCCCGCGCCTGCGGCCTGCTCGTCGAGACCTCGAGCTCCCAGCAGGTGGCGCCCGGCGCCTTCACCCTCGACAACTGGGACGCCCTCGAGCTCACGGTCGCGGCCGCCGCCGCGCCTGGACCCACTGGCGCCGACACGCTGTACGCCGTGATCCCCAGCGCGACGACGGCGGAACATGCGCTCGAGTTCTCGGCCCCGTTCGGCGAGGGTCCCGTCGTGTTGTCCTTGTTTGCGCGAGCAGGCAGCGCACGGCTCGTACGCGCCGAGGTCGTCGGCGCCGCCAGCGCGACCTTCGATCTGGCGGCGCTCGCAGTCACCGAGTCCACGGGCACGCTGGTCGCCAGCGCCGAAGATTGGGGCGACGGTCTGGTGCGACTGAGTTACTCGTTCGACATCGACGCAGGTTCGGGGCTCTTGCGTCTCGCTGTCCTGGCCGACGACGGCGCAGCGGCCTTTGCCGGCGACGGCAGCGTGGCGGCCGAGCTCGGCGACGTCGAGCTGCGCTTCCGCTCCTACTCGACGCCGCTACCGACGTTCGGCGCGATCCAGCAAGCCGATCATCTGGTGTATCCGGCCGGCAACGGCAACCTGCCCGGCGGTCCCTGGTTCAGCTTCAGCGCGCAGATCTGGCTACCCGCTGCGCCGCTCGTGGCCGACGCCGCAGTCTTCAACGCGAACTTCGCCACTCACTACGACCAGCAGATCAACCTCTTCGTCAGCCCTGACGGCTCGCTGCAGTTCTGGGGTCTACAGGGCGACGCCACGCACTGGCAGTTCTCGAATCCCGCGCTCGTCACCGACGGCAACGTGCACCAGGTCGTCGCCAGTGTCGGCCCGGAGGGCGCGACGCTCAGCGTCGACGGAGAGAGCGTGACGGAGCCGGCCGGCGCCTACGACCTGACGGTGCTGGACCGAGTCGAGATCGGCACCTCCACCAGCAGCAGCGGTCCGCTCACCGGCATGATCGGTCGCATCCGGATCGAGTCGATCAGCGACTAAGGCGCTCGAGCTCTACGGGCAAGCCTGCAGGCTGTCGATCCACTCGGCGAGCAGGGTAGCACCGTTGGCGTCGGCCACCTTGCTGGCAATCGGCGGCATGAAGTTCGCCTCACGCTGGCTCATGCGCAGCCACATCACCGAGGCCGCGTGGTTTCCGGGCGTCAGGATGAAGGAGCCGGCCACACCGAGATCGCCCTTGTCGGGAGCCTGGTTGCAGACGCCCATTTCCGCGAACGGCGTGTCGAACTGCGCGCTGGCGAAGTTGCCGCGAGCGGGGCCGCCTTCGCGGTGGCAATGCGAGCAGTTGGCGGCGAGGTACGAGCGAGCGCGGTAGTCGAGCGGAGCCGCGAGGTTGTCGATCGCCGCGTACGGCTCGAGCGCGGGCGGAGCGGCCGTGAAGATGCCGATGTGCCCCAGCGTGTCGACCTGATTGGCCTTGAGCCCCGTCGCGGCGTAGGTCGACGGCACGTTGAACTGACGGGTTTCGAGACCGAGGCTGCGTCCGGCGGCCTCCGAGTGACAGTTGAAGCACTGCGTCGCGCTCGGGTAACCCCACTCCAGACCGGGCAGGCTCCGCGGCTTTCCGCCAGCCGGCACCAGCGTCGCCTCGGTCTGCTCGTCGTTCCACTCGTAGCTGTAGCCGTAGTAGGTGCCGTCGTCGTGGCGAACGAAGAAGCGGGTCTCGAAGTACTTACCCTGCCACTTGAAGTTCTTCATCGTCACGCCGCCCGGAGGTAGCGTGAAGTCGCCGTCGGTCGTCGAGACGTCGATGGTGGCGCCGTCGGGGATGGCGAGGAAGCGCTCCTTCTCGACGCCGTCGGACCAGAACGGTAGCGCCACCGAGAACGGGATCAGGCCGTCGGCAGGCTTGGTCGGATCTTCGGGGCGTACGCATCCGGTCTGGGTGAGCAGCTCGGGGAACCCGCCTTCGCCTGCATTGTCAGTCGAGTTCTGCAGCATCTCGACACTGCCGTCCTCGCGCAGGACGTAGATCTCGCCGTCGAGGTCCTGGCCAAAGCCCGGAAGGCGGCCGCCGATGCCGAGGCTTTCGACCGTCTTCGTCTCCGGATCGAGAGCCCAGCTCTCGCCCATCTCGTAGTCGCCGAAGATGTACTTGCCGACCAGGCTGGGGATCGCCGAGCCGCGATAGACGAAGCCACCGACGATCACCGCGCCGCCGCCGTTGTGGTCGTACTCGTACACCGGCGGCAGGCCCTGCTCCTGATCGCAGTCGTGGTAACACATCGTGCCCTGGAAGAAGGGCCAGCCGTAGTTGCCGCCCTTGACGACGACGTCGACCTCTTCGTGCGGGTTGGCTTGCCCGTCGTCGCCGACGTTGCCGCCGAACTCCTCCCCGGTCTCACCGAGCCAGAGCTCGCCCGTCAATTGATCGAAGCTGAAGCGCCAGGGATTGCGCATGCCGTAGGCGTAGACTTCGGGCGCGCCGGTCACGCCGTCGGCAAAGGGATTGTCCGCCGGGATCCCGTAGGGGCTCTCCGAGTCGACGTCGAGGCGCAGGATCTTGCCGTAGAGCTCCAGGGGATCGGCTGCGGTCCAGTCATCGTGATCGTCGCCGGTGTTGTTGTCGCCGATCGACACGTAGAGGTAGCCGTCCAGACCGAAGTTCGAGTCACCGCCATGGTGCGTGCCGCGCACCTGCGTGAGCTCCTTCAGGATCTGCTGGGTTCCCACGTCGGCGCTGAGCCCACCGTCCACGCTCTGGAAGCGCGCGATGCGAGTGCTCAGGCTGCCCTGGGCCGAGTAGACGGCGTAGACGTAGCCGTTCGTCCCGAAGTCGGGATGGAACGAGAGGCTGAGCAAGCCGCTCTCGGCGTTGGTGTCGATGACGCTCGTCAGATCGAGGAAGTCGTGCACCTCGGCCTGGGTCGCGTTCGGGTTCTTCGGAACGGCCTTCGCGATGCCGTTCTTCTCGCAGACGATCAGCGTGTTCCCATCGGGATGGGGAACGAGCTTGGTGCCCATGCCCAGGTTGACGTCGCCCCAGATCGGCACCCACTCATAGTTCGTGGGCGGCGGAGCGCCCGCGAGGCAGGTGGTATTCGCGGGTCGCGTCTCGAGACCGAACTCGACGCAGTCGGGGCAGGGCGGTTCCACGTAAGTGCCGCCGGACCCACCCGTGCCGCTCGTTCCCGCCGTGGTCGTGCTGCCACCGGAAGTTTGCCCGCCGCCGCCGGTGTTGGCGGTGGCGCCGCCCGAACCAGGCTTGGCGGGAGCGGCTCCCGGTTCGGCCGAGCTACAGGCCTGCGCGCTGGCAGCCAGCGAAAGGGCGAGCACACCGAGCGTCCACCTCGGGCGCTGCGAGCACATAAGTACGATTTCCTTGATGTTCTTCATGTGCTCCCACTTTTCTCCGAAAGGACCTGGCACTGACCTGCGCGCGCTTAGGCGACGGTCACTGAGCGCAGGAAGCAGACTTTCTTCTACTCGACCGACATTTGTCGCCCCGCGAATATTGCGGGATTTCGTTACTTAGCCCGGACGGTTAGGTCAATGACGCGAGATCTACATAGTCAATGGTTCGACAGTCATCGTTACTTCGAGAACTGGCTGAAGAACGCCCAGAACCCCGGAACCGAGATGGTCGTCTGATCGGAGTGCCCTTCCTCCGCCGTGAGGCATAGCTTCACCGGAAAGTCTCCACAGCCGGCGTACTCGCGACACACGCTGGGATCGGGATCAGTCGCCGTGCCAGCGGTCTCGGACCAAACCGTTTCGCTGCAACCGTTGTTGGTGAGCCACTGGTTCAGTCCGATCTCGACGCTGTCGCCGTCGCTGTCGAGATCGTGGAACGGGTTATTCGTGTCGCTCAGATCACTGATCATGAAGGCCGCGGTCTTGCCGGCGCACTGGGGCTGCTCGAGAAAGAAGCTCGGCTTGAAGCCGCCGGCGATGGTGCCGATGCCGCGCAAGACGTCGGCTCGCTGGCAGCCGAGGAAGAAGCTGAGCCAGGCTCCACTGCTGAAGCCGGCCGAATAGACGTGTGCCTGGTCGACGCAGTAGTTCGCATTCAGATGCGCGAGAAACTCGTCGAAAAACGGTAGATCCACGAACGCGGCGCCGTCGGCCGTGTCGTAACAGTCCATGCCGGCCGCGGTGTCGCCATGCACGATGATGGCGTCAGAGCCCGCCACCTCTTCCATGTGGAAGATGGAGAGCGAGCCCGCTCCGCCGCACCCCTTCCAGACGAAGATCAGCGGATAGGCACGCGCCGGATCGTAGTTGTCGGGCAAGCGCACCCAGATGCTGCGCTCAGCCAGCTGCGACTGAGCGTATTCACCGGGCGCGATGGTCGGTTGCAGGCCGCAACCCATGCTCGGCCGTGGCACATCGAGCTCGGTTGCTCCGCCAGCGCTGCCGCCACTGCCAGCGCTACCGCCGCTGGTGCCCCCGGTGCCCGCGGCGCTCTCACCCGCCGAGCCACCGCTGTTCGTTCCCGCCGTCGTTCCCCCGCTACCGCCCTCAGCCACTGGTGTGTCGCCGCCGGTCCCGCTGCTGGCGGTTCCCGCGGTGTTCGTCGGGCCGCCACCGCTTGCCGGGGCGGGTTGCCCGGTCTGCCCGCCCGAACAGGCGAGGAAAACGGCGGCCAGGAGCTGAGTAAGGACGAGCGAGTGCCTCAAGCGGTTTCTCCGGGGCCGCGCGGTCTCGCAGCCTCCCGGATTCGTGTCCGCCGGACCGCGTTGCGCACCACGACGTGCACGCGGAGAGCATCGATTTTTCGCGACCAGCAGCAACTTTCTCGTGTTGCTGCAGCAGCCGCTTCAGCGCTCTCGGTCGGCGAGGTCCCGCGCCTTGCGCACGAGCTCGATGAACTCACGGCGTGAGTCGCGGTCTCGCCCGTCACCAAGCGCAGCTCCCGCCCGCTCGAGCACGGCCGCATAGCGCGCCTGACCCTTGTGCGGCGAGTCGCGCAGCAGCATGCCGAGCTCGGCGACTGCCGACGCGAAGCGAAAGTCAGCCGACATGGGTCGCTCGGAATCTCGCACCGGTAGCTCGATCAGCTGGCTGGTGTCCTCACTCGGCAGCTTGTAGCGGAGCTTGACCTGCAAGAGCTCGCCGCTGAACTCGTCCGCCGGCAGCGCACCCTCCGGCTTCTGATACTTCAGCGCGTCGACCGAAGCGCCCGGCACGCGTCCCCCCGCTGGGATCAGCTCGTAGAGCGCCGTCACGGTGTGGTCTGCGCCGATCTCGCCGGCGTCCTTGCGATCGTCGTTGAAGGCCTGGTGCGAGAGCTTGCGATTCTCGTAGCCGATGAGCCGGAACGCCTCGACCTCGCGCGGGTTGAACTCGAGCTGGATCTTCACGTCCTTCGCCACCGTGATCAGCGTGCCGCTGGCCTGCTCGACCAGCACCTTGTGCGCCTCGCTGCGGCTGTCGATGTAAGCGTAGTTGCCGTTGCCCTTGTCAGCGAGCTTCTCGAGCGTCGAGTCCTGGTAGTTGCCCTGACCGAAGCCGAGCACGCTCAGAAAGACTCCCGTCTTTGCCTTGCGCTCGATGAGCTCGATCAGATCGCTCTGGTTGGTGACGCCCACGTTGAAGTCGCCGTCGGTCGCCAGGATCACGCGGTTCACGCCGCCGGGCTCGAAGTTCCGCGCCGCCATGGCGTAGGCGAGCTCGATGCCCTCGCCGCCGTTGGTGCTGCCGCCGGCTTGCAGGCGATCGAGCGCGCTCGTGATCTCCTCCCGGTCGCTCCCCGCCGTCGGCGGCAACACGAGCCCCGAAGCGCCCGCGTACACGACGATCGACACGTGGTCGCGCGCGTCGAGCTGGCGCGCCAGCATGGTGAGCCCGTCCTTCACCAGCGGCAGCTTGTTCGGCTCGTTCATCGAGCCGGAGACGTCGATCAGGAACACCAGGTTCGACGTCTTCCGCGCGGCCGCCGCCACGTGCTTCGCCTTGAGGCCGATACGCAGCAGACGATGGTCCGGCGCCCACGGCGCGCGGGCGAGATCCGTCGACAGCGAGAACGGCTCGGCGCCGCGCGGCTCGGGGTACGAATACGTGAAGTAGTTGACGAGCTCCTCGATGCGCACCGCGCCCTTGGGCGGCCGCTGCCCCTGGTTCAAGAAGCGCCGCACGAGCGCGTACGAAGCCGTGTCGACGTCGATCGAGAAGGTAGAGCGCGGGTCGTTGTCGACGCGCACGAACGGATTGTCCTGGATCTCGTCGTAGCTCTCGCGACTGGGCCCAGGCCTGGCAGCGAAAGGCTCCGGCGAGCCCCAACCCCGCGCGTCACCTTTCAGCTTTCCTCTCCGTCCACTCGCGGGTGCGTTCTGCTGCGGCACCTCTTCCACCGCCGTCGCGGGCGCCATCGGCAGGTCGAGTGGCTCTACGTTGGTGGCCGGCGCAGCTGATCCCAGAGGGATGTTCAGTGTCGTTGGCTCCTCGGCGTCTCTACGAGTCGTCAGCATGCTGAAGAGGAGCAGCGGGAGCGCCGCCGCGAGCGGGAGCACGGCCCACAGACGACGCCTGCGCGGCGGGGGAGCGACCTTCTTCTCGCCGAGCGCACTCGTGATGCGCTCGAGGTGCTTGGCTTCCAGCTTCAACCCACTCGGCTTGCCGAGCTCGCGCTCGAGCAGCGCGCTGGTGCTGCGAATCGCCTCGAGCTCGTCCCGCGCGTGTTCGTCTTCCGCCAGCTCGGCTTCGAGCTTTTCGAGCTCCTCGCCGTGAAGCTCGCCCAGGGCATGAGCGGTCAGACGCGGATCCGTATTTTCGCTCTTCATAGCGCGCTCCTTGCGCCGGCCGGTTCCGCCTCGCGCTCCAGGCGCTCGCGAACCGTCTTGATCGCGGTGTGGAGAATGACACCCACGTTCGTGATCGTGAGGTCCATCACCTCGCTGATCTCCTTGTAGCTGAGGCCCGCCGAGAACTTCAGCAGCAGGGCCTCTCGCTGTTTCTTGGGTAGCCCTTCCATGATCTTCTGGACTCGGCTCATCGACTGCTTGCGCTCCACGCTGCTCGAAGGGCCGCTCTCGGGGCTCTCCACGTCCTCGTCCTCGCTCAGCGCTTCAACGCGCTTTCGTTCACGCAAGAGATCGAGCGCGCGGTTCTTGCAGACGCGAAAGAGCCACGGTGTCAGGTGCGCCTCGACGTCGGCCCGCTCGGCCTTGCACAGGGCGAGAAAGGTGTCTTGAACGACGTCCGCCGCCTGGCTCGGGCCGACCATGCTCGCGGCAAATCGCAGCAGTGGCTCGCGGTAGCGCGCCAGCGCCGCACGAACGAAGTCGCCCTCTGCTTCAGTCGCCATGCGAGTCGCCGCTGGTGGTGTCGTCCATGTTCGCCGTTGCCCTTCAGTGAGACAACGCGGGGCGCGACGCTTTCTTAGTCAGCGGCGTCTATTTTTCATAAACTGCAATGAATGCAGTCACTTACGGTCGGGTAGTCACGAAGGTCAGCACCGACTCGACCTTTCCGGAGCCGGAGAGCGGCGACACGAGATACGGCCGTGCGGACACGGACGAGGCGCCCACGACGAAGCCCGCTCGAGCGGCGAGCTCGAACAGCTCTTCGCGCGAGTAGCGTCGTTCGAAGGGCGTGTGCTCGGGGTAGATCAGTGGCCCCTGGTTCAGCCAGCGTCCGCCTGGCCGCAGCAGGCGCTGCAGCGTGGCGAGGAAGGCCGGCAGATCGCTCGGCACCTGATCGATGAACCAGGGTGTCACGACGGTATCGAAGCTCTGCTCGCGAAACGGCGGCGTGACCCCGTCGGCGAAGAAGAAGTGGAAGGCTTCCGTGGAGAGTGGACCGGCCGGTGCCTGCAGAACCCAGCTCCGCGACACCAGCGCCTGATCCATCACCTTGAGTGACGCTTCGGTCAGGCGCACCGCGCGACCACGCACGACCCTCTCGGCGATCACCAGCAGGTAAGGGTCGATGTCGAGCACCACGGTTTCGCTCGCTCCGTGCAGGCGGTGCAGGTCGTAAGCGAGCCCGCAGGCGCCCGCGCCCACGACCAGCGTCTGGCCGAGCTTCGTTTCGCCGATCACCTGCGCCAGCGCAGACCGCGCGTGAGCGTTCTCGTCGTGACCGACGCTGGGCCAGGCCCAGTCGCGGTAGAGGTAGGCGCTGTACTCGACGACGCCGCGCGGCAGCTTGGCCGCCGCAGGACCTGCTCCACCGAGCGCCGGACCGAGCACCGCCGCAAGGTCCTCCACCTGCGTGGCCACCGCTGCGCCGAGATCGAGCAGGCGCCGCTTACCGCCCGCGAGCGTTGCCGTCCCCGCTGCGTCCGTCAGTCCGCTCAGGGTTTCGCGCCCTCGCTCGAGCAGGAGCCCGAGCTGACCTCGCCACAGGGCGATGTGGTCCTGGGCGCGGGGCAGCAGCACGGGGATGTCGCCGACGCGCGGATAGCTCCGGCCGCATTCGTCGCAGGCCAGCGGTGTCGCGCGGAGGTCGAGACCAGCCTTGCAGCCGGGACACAGCGCGCGTGCGAGTGGGCTCTCCTTCACGGGCCGGAGCCGTAAGTGAAGGAGCAATGTCCGTCGGCGCAGCTGGCGCCCTGACCCTTGCACCAGCAGTCGTCGTCCGAAACGCAGGTCCCCGGATCCGCGCTCACGGCCAGGACGCAGACCTTGTCAGCGCCGCAGACGTCGCCGCCGCACGCCTTGCCACTCTCGACGCAGTCACTGTCGACCGTGCACGGAGTGTCGCCGCCGAGCTCGCCGCCGCCCTCTCCAGGAGTGGTCGGACCGACGTCGCCCCCGCCGCTCAAGTTGCTGATGCGCGCGATCTTGTTGGCGGAGATCTCGGTGAACCAGAGGTTGTCGTCAGGACCCAGCGTGATGTCGTAGGGGTCACTGGCTTCGGTCGGGATCGTGTATTCGGCGACGGCGCCTGCCGGCGTGATGCGACCGATGGTGTTGGCGCTCCCCGACACGGTGAACCAGAGGTTGCCGTCAGGACCAGCGACGATGCGACTCGGGCTGTTGCCGGAGGGCAGCGCGAACTCGGTGATCACGCCCTCCGGTGTGATGCTCCCGATCTTTCGTCCATCACGCTCGGTGAACCAGAGGTTGCCGTCGGGCCCGGGTGTGATGCCGGTCGGATGACTGGCGGCGGTCGGAATTGGAAATTCGCTGAATTCCCCTGCAGGCGTGACGCGACCGATCTTGTTGGCGACGGCCGCCGCTTCGGTGAACCAGAGGTTACCGTCGGGGCCGACGGCGATCGCCAGCGGGCCGCTGTCGGCCGTCGGAATCGTGAACTCCTCGAACTCGGCCGAGGTCGTGACCCGACTGATCCGATTGTGCAGCGGCTGGGTGAACCAGAGGTTGCCGTCGGGGCCCTGCACCATGCCGCCGGAGTCACCACCGTTTGGCACGCCGTACTCGTTCATCTGGCCCGAAGGCGTCATCCTCCCGATGCCACCTTGCTTCGAGTACCAGACGTTGCCGTCGGGGCCGGCCGTGAGCGCCTGTGGACCGGTGTTGGTGGTGGACGTGTTGTAGAGGTTGAAGCCGTCGCCCTGCGGCGTGAGATTGCCGATCGCGCTCGGCGCGGTGCTCTGGTGAGTGAACCAGAGGTTGCCGTCGGGGCCGGCCGCTATCCAGCCGGGATCGCTGGGCGTCGGGATGTCGAACTCGGTGAACGTGACGCTCGGCGCCGCGGTGTCGACGATGCCAACGCTGACGTTTCCGCCGCTGCTGCCAGCCGAGCCCGCGGAGCTCGTGCTGCCGCCCGCGCCGCCGCCCGCACTTGCACCAGCGCTGCTCGCGCCACCGCCGGCCGTGCTCTCGCCAGCGCCTGCGCCGCTCGCACCGCCGCCCGCCGCCACGCTGCCGCCGGCTCCGGGGGCGCCGCCCGTCGCGGAGCTCGCAGCCGGTTCCGGATCACCACAAGCCAGCAGCGCGAGCGCGCCGAGCAGACACTTCGTGTCGAAGCGAGCCCTCACGCGAGCAGCTCCGGCACTCCGCTCGTGACCAGGCCTTCGTCTTCACCGAACGAGGCATCCGTGCCGCCGAGCGCCGTGAGCAGCGTGTACGGAACCTTGCTCACGTTCTCGTCGAGCAAGCGGATGTGCTGGTCGCCCTTGAGCACGCCGCCAGCCTTGCCGGCCACGAGCAGCGGGTAATCGGTGCCGCCGTGCGTCTGCGACTCGGAGACGCAGGAGGTGACGTACACGCAGGAATTGTCCAGCAGGGTGCCAGCCCCGTCAGGAGTCTGCGCCATGCGACCGAGCAGATCGCCGAGGTTCGACATCGCGAACTTGACGCCGGTGTTGAAGCCCTTGGTGGCCTCGGAGAGACCCTGGGGGCTCAGGCGATGCCCGTAATCCTCGTGAAACGTGCTCGGCTCGAGTCCGCAGTCCGCGTAGTTGCCGTGACACGCGGGGCACGTGAACATATAGCTGAACACGCGCGTGAGATCGCTCGCCATGGCAAATACCAGAAGATCGGCGAACGCCTGGCTGCGCTGCCGCGAGATCGAACCGTCGTTGCCGCGATCGGGGTAGGCCTCGTCCGGATCGGTGATCGTGCCGGTCACTGCCGGCATCTGTTGCTTGGCGATCTGGCCCTGGAGCTCTGCGATGCCGTCGAGGTGCAGATCCAGACGCTGCTGATCCTCCACGCCGAGGCGCGCGCGCAGGGTGCTCACGTCCTCGGACACCGCATCGAGCACACGACTGCGACTCAAGAGCTCGGGATCGGGCGCCTTCGGCGTGGTCGAGCCATTGCTGGTGAAGCCGAGCAGATTCTGAAACAGCGCCGCCGGGCTGTACTCGGGTGGGTTCGGCGCGTCGGAACCGCGAAAAGAAATGTTGAGCCCGAGCGTGGTCGCACCGCTGACGTTGGAGACACCGACGTGCAGGCCCGTGGGGAACGCCGCGCCCTCACTGATCACGGGAGCGATCAGCTGATCGATCGAAGGCAGGCGCACGGGACTACCGACCTGCGCACCGGTCAGTGCAGCGGCCGGCATGCTGGCGTGCGGCGCGTTGTTCGGGATCTTGATGCTGAAGCCCGTCAGCACGGAGAGCCACGGCTTCACGTGCTGGAGCGGGGCAAGCTGCTCGCTGAGCTCCCAGGCGTCACCGCTGCCGGTCAGGCGCGGTACCCAGCGATCGGGGATGATGCCGTTGCCGAAGAACCAGGTACCGAAGCGCTGGGGCAGCGCCTCTCCGTCCGCGTAGGCCGTGCCGTTACCGTTGAGCATGCCGGCGAGTCGCGGCAACGGCAGGGCGAGGCCGATGCCGCCGGCCAGAGTGCCGCGGAGAAACGTTCGACGAGGGATCACGAAGCGACTGCGTGCCATGGTGCTCCTGCTAACCGTTGCTCGGTTCCACGAAGCGGAAAGCGTCGCTCTCGACCAGCGCGAGCAGGAGCTGGTCGAGGCGGTTCTGATTGCTGGCGAAGTCAGCGGCCAGAACGTCGAGCGCTCCGCCGTCGAGCGAAATCGCGGGCCGGCCGAGCGCCTCCGCGTAGACCTTGCTGACGAGGCAAGGACCTGCGAGCGGCTGCTGCCGGATCGCGGCGCCGAGCTCGGCCAGACCCGTGAAGGTCGCGCCGTCCAGGCTGCCGCCGCTGAGCTCGCCGCTGGCGTCGATCGGCGAGCCGTTGTCCAGCGTGCGGTAGAGCCCGACCGAGTCGAAGTTCTCCATGCCGAAGCCGATCGGGTCCATCAGCGCGTGACAACCCGCGCAGGCGGGGGAGTCGCGATGCAGCGTCAGCCGCTGGCGCAGCGTGGCGCCCGGCTCCGCCATCGGCGGCAGCGGAGGCACCATCGGCGGCGGGGGCTGGATCGTGAGGCAGAGCAGAGCCTCGGCCACGAACTTTCCGCGCGAGGTCGGCGACGTGCGCTGCGGCAAGGCGTGCCCGGCCAGGACGGCACCGGAGCCCAGCAGACCGGCGCGTGGCGAGTCCGCCGGAAACTCGACGCGATAAAAGCCGCCGGTCGCTTGCTCCGGCAGACCATAATGCCGGGCCAGCTCGTCGTTCACGAAGCTGACCTTCTCGTCGTAGAGCGAGAGAAAGTCGCCTTGCTGCGTGAAGACCTTGTCCAGAACGCGCTGCTCGAGCTCCTCCGCCATCGCCGCCTTCAGCGTGTCGCTCCACGTCGGGAACAGCGCCGGGTCCTTGCTCGCTTCCTCGAGGTGCGCCATGCCGTAGAGCTCGTCGGCGAAGACCTTGACCGCGCGCTGCGAGCGCGGGTCGGCCAGCATGCGCAGGGCTTCGCTGCGCACGCCGTCCGGGCTGGCCAGCGTACCGGCGCCGGCCGCGTCGAGCAGCACGTCGTCCGGTACGGAGTCCCACAGCGTGGCTGCCAGCCGCGACGCCATCTCGAAGTCGGTGTACTTGAGCCGTCCGCCATCCGCCGCGCTCGCGACGCCGAGCTCGGAGCGATAAAGGAAGCTCGGTGACTGCAGGATGGCCGACAGCGCGTGGCGCAGACCGGCCAGCACGCTGCTGCCCGGCTCGGCCGAGATAGCGGTAACAAGGCCGACAAAACGTGAAGTCTCGAGCTCCGTCAGCGGACGCCTGAAAGCGCGACGGCCAAAGCCGGTAATGGCCTGCGTCAGGCACTCCGTGTCGTCCACGCTGGCTGGCACGCAGGCGAGGCGCGACGCGACGCGCGTCGCATCGGTCAACACGAACTCGGTCGCAGCGATGGCGGCACCTTCGTAGAGACTCACTCCTGCCGGCGATGTCGCCACGCTCGAGGCGCCGATGGAGGCGAAGCCACCGACCACGTTGTCCGTCTCGATGTCCGTGAGCGCTGTCTCGGCACCGAGCAAGTCTTGCAGGCTGTGCTCGAGCTCGGACTTGGTCAGCCGGCGCAGGCGCGGGATCGGCGTGTCACCGGCCGGCAGGTTGAGGAGCGCCGACGCGCTGGTCGCGCCGCCGGTGGTGACGGCGCCGCCGCCGCCCGTCGCGGTCGAACCCGCGCTGCTACCGCCCGCGGCAGGTGCGTTGGCGGCGTTGCCGCCCTCGTCTTCGGAGCACGCGAGCAACCCGCCGAGCGCTGCCAACACAATTGTGGTGCGGGAGTGAAAGACACTGCTGCCCATGGCAGTAGTGTCAGTGGTGAGCGCTGGTCCCCCGGGATCACCGCACAGCAGCAGCCCGTAGTTTTCCCCGAGTTCCCGGCCCTTTCGCCAGCGCTCTACAGAGAACCGCCAGCGCCGCTCGTGGTGCCGAGGCCACCGGCGCCGGCGCCATCGGCGGCGCCCGCGTTGCCGCCTTCACCGCCGCCGCCGCCGCTGGCAATCGCTCCGCCTTCACCGCCACTACCCGCGCCCGCGCCGCCGCCCGCGCCGGCGCCGCAATCGAAGCCGACGATCTCGCCGTTGACGCAGTAGCAGCCGGGAGCGCCGTCGCACTCACCGAAGCCGTCGCACCCGTCGCCAGGATCAGGACTTGCGCCGCAGTCGATGCCAGCGCCGGCTCCACCCGCCCCGTTGTCACCACAGAAGTCACCGACCACGTTGCCGTTGGCGCAGAAGCATGCCGGCTCTCCCCAGCACTGACCGAAGCCGTCGCACTCGTCGCCGGGATCAGGATTATTGCCGCAATCAACTGCACCACCACCGTCGGCACCACCGAAGCCGGGAGCAGGCGCGTCGTCGAAGCAGCTCACGACGCCCGACAGACAGAAACAAGACACGCCGATGCACTGTCCGTTCGTGTCGCAGCTGTCACCGGGCTCGGGGTCGTTGCCACAGTCGACGTCACCGATCGTGGGCGACGCGCCGCTTCCGGTTCCTCCCGTCGAAGAGCTCGTTCCGCCCGAGCCTCTTCCGCCCGAGCCTGCAGCGACGTCTGCCTCGTCGTCGTCGTGTTCTCCACAAGACGAGAGCAAGGCCCCTGCGATCAAGAGCACGATCGAACCACAGCTTGCAGCGCGCATGGATCCTCCGTTCCGGCCAATCCCACTTGCGCCCACCGTGCGAGTACCAGCGGCTCGACTCTAACAGGCGCGCGAGCTCGTTGGAGCACGAACCATCTGTCCTTCTCGCGCGCGGTTTGTTAGAACTGAGGGTTGCTTACGGCTCGCTGGTGCCGTTGGCCGACTAGGGCAGATTTTTGTGCTGCGGGCGGTGCGTTGTCGTCGTTCGCAGTGCAGAAAGCTGAGCCTCGTTCGCCACTCACAACACTAGTGGGCGAATTCAGCCTGTTGGAGTCGGAGGGACTTTACTTAAGGAGCAGACGCCTGCTTCCCCGCGTGAGTTGCTCATGACATCAGCGCAACGTGCTCGGACCTACGAGTACATCCTCGAAAAATATTCCGCTGACGCAAGCTTCGACACGATCGAGGTCGAGCTGGCGCACGCGCTTTCAGGGCTCGAGCCGAACCAGCGTGTAACGTTCCTGACGTCGCTGGCCGAAACCGCGCTGGCGCGAGGTGACGCTGCGCGAGCCATTCCGTTCTGCCGCTCGTTGCTGGAAGGTCCCGATCTGCCACCCGAAACGCTCGAGGTGGTCGAGCGCCTCTCCGAAGCGGGCGAGGACGCCGAGCTCTTGCGTCGGGTTCTCGAGCTCACCGTGAAGCGCGCGCCAAAAGCCTCGATCCGCGCGCGTGCCCTGGAGCGGCTGGGCGATTTCTTCGACGCCTGGCAGCACGACACGCAACGCGCGACCAAGAGCTGGCGTGCGGCGGCGTTACAGTTTTCCAACGAGCCCGCCGAGATCAACGACTCCCGCCGCCTGTACGAGCGCGTACTGTCGACGGCCCCGAGCGATTCGCTGAGCGCGACCAAGCTGGTGGAGCTCTCGGTGACGGCCGGCGACTGGCTGGGCGCCGCCGGCGCGTTCGACGCGCTGCTGCACAGCTCGCCATCTGCGCAGGAGGTGTGCGAGCTCCTCCTACTCCTGGAGCCGCAGGCGGAGACTCCCGACGGCGGTGAGCAGTTCGCCGCGCTGGTCGACGCCGCGCGCTGGCAGTTCGGCAACGCGCTCGGTCCGTACGCGCTCCGTCTTTCGGAAGCGAGCGCGCGCGTGCTCGCTGCCGCGGGACGACACGACAAGGCCGCCGAAGCGTACCGAGCGCTGATCGAAGCGCACGCCTCCGACGTCCATGTCCGCCAGTTCGAGGCGTTGATCGACAGTGGGCCGAGCGCCGAATGGCGGCGCCGGCAGGGGGCCTGGCTCTTCGACTGGCGCTGTGGGCGCGCCAAGGACCCGACACCGCTGCTCCTTGCCTGGGGCGAGCGCGAAGATCGAGAGTTCGGCGACTACGCGGCGGCGATCGAGACCTACCAGCGCATCACCCGGCGGGACCCGACCTCGGCGCTCGCGTGGGCAGCGCTGGCGCGGCTGAAGGTGAGGACCGGCGACATCGACGGCGCACTCGAGGCGGTGACGCACCTGCGCGGCACGGTCGAACACGCGGTCGCAAGTGTGGCTGCGGCGGCCGCGCTGATCGAAAAGCTGGACGAGCCGCTCAAGGCGCTGGCCCTGCTGGAGGAGGTTCTCGCACGCCACCCCGACCACGCCGAAGCGCGCGAGCTGCTCCTGGTGCTGATCAAGAGCCGTGGTCCAGCTCAGCTGCCTGCCTGCCGCCTGCTCTTGCGTGACGACCGCTACGCCGGCAAGGCGAGCGATCGCCTGACCTTGCTGCGCGAGCTCTTCGCCGGCGATCTGCCCGCCGATCTGGCGGAGGAGCTCGGGCTCGAGCTCGTACCGCTGGCGGAACGCGACGCCGAGTCCGCCAGGCTGGTGCACGCGCTGTGGCTGCGCATGCTCGAGCTCGCACCGCGCGCGCGCTGGGCACTCGACCGGGTCAAGTTCGTGCTCTCTACCGAGCGACGCTGGCCCGAGCTCTTCAAGCTGTACGAGCGGGCAGCCGAGAGCGAGAGCGAGCCGACCAAGCGAGCGGACTGGTTGGACGAGGCGGCGCTCGTGGCGCGTGACATCGCGCAGGACGAGGACCGGGCGCAAGCGTTCTGGGAACGCTGCCTGGAGCTGCGCCCGGAAGACCCGCGTGTCGACGCCGCGCTGACCAGGCTCTACGAGCGACGGAAACTCTGGTCCAAGCTCGTGGCGCATCTCGAGCGACGCTTGCCGCATTCCCAGGGCGAAGCGCAACGCTCGCTGTACTGCAAGATCGCGAACTTGCATCTGGAGGCGCGCGACCCCGCGGCGGCGCTCACGCCGATCCGCGAGCTCTTCAAGGCCGACCCCGACGGCGGTCTGGCCTTCGATCTGCTCGAGCGGCTGCTGCGCCTCGGTGATGAGCACCGCGAGGCCGTCGCCAGCGAGGCCAAGCGTCAGGCCCTGCAAGAAGCGGCCGACATGCTGAGCGGCGAGTACGCGCGCCTGTCTCGACCAGCCGAGCTCGAACGAGTGCTGCGGCTCGAGCTCGCGTGGCCGGCAGCGCCGGCGCAGCGCGCCAAGCTGCTCCGCCAGCTGGCGGAGGTCGAGGAAGGCAGTGGCGAGCTCGAGGCTTGTTTCAAGACGCGCTCGGAGCTGCTCGCGCTCGAGCCGAGCTCCGAGCGCACCCTGCTCGACTTGAAGCGCATCGCCGCTCCCCTCGGCGCTCAGAGCTCGCTGGCAGCTCTCCTCAGCGAGCTCGGCTCGCGCATCACTCCGCCGGAGGTCGCGACCATGCTGCTCGTCGAGTCGGCTCACATCTACCTGCATGACGTCGGCGATTCGCCGCACGCCGCCGAGGTCTACGCCAAGGTCTTGCGTGAAGCGTCCGATCAGGCCGCGCTGCTGGAGGCGGGGCAAGCGCTCGATCGTCTGTACCGCGACCTCGGCAAGACGGCCGAACGCTGCGGCGTGCTCGAAACGCTGGCCCGGATCGAGCCGGACGCCGAAGCGCGACGGCGCGCGCTCACCACCGCAGCCGAGCTCAGCCTGAGCGTGCTCGGCGATGCGAGCCGCGCGGTCACGCAGCTCTCGGCGCTGCAGCGCGAGCTGCCCGACGACCAGGCCGTGCACGACAAGCTGATCGCGGCTTTGCGCAGCGCCAGGCGGCCGCGCGAGCTGGTGGAGGCGCTGACCCGGCGCGCCGGCTTCGGGCTGCCGGGAGCACGCGACGACCTGATCGAAGCCGCGCGGATCTGCGATCAGGAGCTCCGTGATCTCGATCGGGCCCGACAGCTCTGGCTCGAAATCCGGGATCGCTTCGGGCTCGGGGACGCCGGGCTCGAAGCGCTGACCTCGATCCTGGAACGGCGGAACGCGCTGGAAGAGCTGACCGATGTCTTGCGCGACGCCGCCGAAAAGAGCTCACGACCCGCGCCGCTGTATTGCCGTCTGGCGCAGGTGCTGTCTCGCCGCGGCCTGATGGTCGAGGCCGTGGAGGCCCACATCAAGGGCGGCGAGCTCGGGCTCGCGGTGACGATGCTGGACACCGATCACACGCTCTTGCCCGAAAGCGGCGCGCCGGCGTTGTTGCTCGCCGCCGAGCTCGTGCGCACGGGGCAACCCGAGCGAGCGATGCACGTCCTCGAGCTCCAGCTGTCCGTGCATGGGCAGCTGCAGTCGCGCAGCGCCGGTCTGGTCCAGTTCGAGCTCGCCAAGCTGCTGATCGGCGCGGGTCAGCGCGAGGCAGCCCTGAAGAAGCTCGAGCTCGCGGCACAGCTCCGTCCGGGTAGCGCCGAGGTCCTGATCGAGCTCGCGGCACTGGCCGCCGACTGCGACGAGCTCGCGCTGGCGGAAAACAGCTTGCGCGCGCTGTTGCTGGCGCTGCCGCACAACGGTGAGCCTCCGCTGCGCGCCCGTGCTTCGGTGTATCTCGATCTGAACGCCGTGCTCGAACGAGCGGGCCGTGCGGAAGAGGCGGAGAATTTCCTGACCTCGGCCTTCGACCAGGCGCTGCTGAGCGATGCCGAAGCACAAGGCCTCGAAGAAGGGCTGCGCCGGCGCTCTCGCCTCGATCTGCTCGAACGCGCGCTGCGCCTGCGCCTGCGCTCCGAGCGACCGCCGCTGGAGCGAGCCAGCGCGTTGCTCGAGGTCGTCGGCCTGACCAAGTCGCCGACCAACGACACCGAGCTCTGCTCGTTGATGGTCGAAGTCGCCGAGCAGCTGACCCGGGCCGAAGCCAGCGCCGGGCTGGACGGCGAGGCGCTGTCGCTCTTCCGGCGCCTGGCCCGCAACTGTCGCGACGCGGAGCAACCTCGAGCAGCGCTCGGGCTCTTGCGCCAGGCCGTGGCTCGAGCTTCGCAGGAACGAGAAGCCGTCGAGCGCGAGCTGGTCGAGCTCCTGATCACGCTGCCCGACGGACGAAGCGAGGCCCGCGAGCGGCTGGAGCGCCTGGTCGAAGGCGGACAGGCCGACGCGGCCGATACGGCTCTGTTCGTGCGCCTGCTCGAAGAAGACGGCGAGCTCGCGCGCACCATCGAGTCCATCAGCACCAAGCTCGCCCGCGCCAAGACCGACGGGGACGCCGCTCGGGTCCAGCAGCTGCGGCTGACGCTGGGTGTGCTGTACGAGCGCAACGGCCAGGCGCAAGAGGCGTTGCGCGTTTTCCGCATGGCTGCGCTGCGCCCAACGCGCCGGGCCGAGGCGCTCGGAGCCGTGCTGCGCGTGCTGCAGGCCAACGCGGGCTCCGCCGCCGAGCGCGCGGACGTGCTCGAGCAACTCCTGACCGTGCAGGGAGCGGCTCCGCAGGTGCACCACGTCGAGCGCCTGCTCGAGCTTCGACGGCAACAGGGCGACGCGGAGGCGATCGAGCGCGCGCTGCACTTCGGCGCCAAGCTCGTGCCTGGCCGCGCGGACTGGCGCAACGAGCTCCTCGGGTCGTGTGAAGAACGCGGCGACTGGGAGACGGCGGCCACGCTGCTCGAGCGCGCCAGCGCCGCGTCGCCGAACGACACGGCCCTGCGCCTGGAGCTCGGACGTCACCTGCGCCGGGCCGGTCGGCTCGAGCAAGCGCTGGCCACGCTGCAGGCGCTGAGCGCGACGGAGAGCAGCGCGAGGCTCCACCACGAGCTCTATCAGTCGCTGCGCGACGCCGGTCAGCACGAGGCGGCCCTGCTCCAGATGGAGCGCGCCTCCGAGCTCGACGCCAAGCTCGTGAGCGAGCTCCTGACCGCGATCGAGGACACGCCGCTGGCGTCGACCTCGGAGCGCTGGGTGCTGCGCTTTGCCGAGCTCTGTCGCGACATGGGCGAGACACAGCGCGCGCTCGACTACCTGGCGCGCGCCATCGACGCGCAGCGAGCCACCGTGAGCGTGCTCGCGCTCGCCGCAAGCCTGGCCGCCAAGCAGCGCGACGCGGACAACGCCATCAACTGGCTGCGCGCTGCCACCAACGCGGCCAGGGGCCCCGAACAGATCCGGCTCGCGCGTGAGCTCATGACCGTATGCACCACCCTCGATCGCGCGGGTGACGGCGTCGCAGAGCTCGAGCGCGTCTGCGCGCGGAACCCAGAGGCCAAGAGCGAGCTCTGGAGCGTGCTGCGCAAGGCGCTGGCGCAGAGCGGGCAACACGCCAAGGAAGCAGAGCTCTTGCTCGAGCGCGCGCAGCTGGAGAAGCCCAGCGAGAAGCAGAAGCTGGCGCTCGAGGCGGCATTCTCGTTCGAGCGCGCCGGGGCCCACGCGCGCACGCTGGCGGTGGCGCTCGAGCTCATCGAGCACAAGGCCGAGCAGCTGGAGCCGCGCCTGCTCGGCGCGCGCGCCCTGTCCGCCCTCGGCAAGAGCGCTGAGGCAGTCGAGCTCTTGCAGCCTCTGGTTGCGGGTGGCGAGCGGGCCAAGGCGCGTGGACTCAAGCCCGTCTGGCGGCTCATGGCCGAGATCCACCTGGGCGCCGACGAGCTCGACGAAGCGCTTCCGTTCCTCGTTCACGCGCACAAGCTCGACCGCGCCGATCTCGAGCTCGCGCTCCTGCTCGGCCTCACGGCGATGGACCTGGACGACTTCGACAACGGACCTGCCGCGCTGCGCCTGGTGGTCGTGGGCCACGAACGGCACGCCCCCAGCACGAAGTCCATGACGCCGGCTCAGCTCTCGCAGGTCTACTTCCAGCTCGCGCTGTTCGAGGCTCACAAGGGACACGGCACCGCCGCGCGCCGTCTCGTCACCCGCGCCCTCGAGCTGCGCCCCGACTTTGCCGACGCCCAACGACTGCGCGCGGAGCTCGCCTAGAGCCCCGCCAGGAGACATCACCATGAGCTCTGAAACAGCGCCGCCTTCATACGCCGATCTCATCCCGCCAGCCGAGGACTCCGATCCCGAGGACGTCGTGACGGCGCTCGAGATGGCCCTCTCGTTCGGCACTCGAGGTGATCTACGCGAGGCTCTGCGCTGGCTCAGGCGTGCGGCAGAAGCCGCCGACGACGCCGGTCGCGACACGCGCTCGCTGGCGCTGGCTCGCACCGCCGCCGAGCTCGCGAATCTCCTACCGGCGACCGCGCCGCCACCCGCAGCCGAGCCCGCCGAGGCAGCGCCGTCAGCCCCGGTAGCGCCACAGGCCGTGGCATCGGAGCCCGCGCACAGTTCACCCATGCCATCGGTGCGGCCACCCCCGCCTTCGGCACGGCATTCGTCCAAACCGGTCCCTCCCAGCAAGCCGAGCGCAGCGCCGGCACCGCGCAGCGTCTCTCCCAAGCCGCGCAG
>DATLIL010000056.1:0-16198 GCA_035539475.1 Polyangiaceae bacterium | reverse complement strand
GCTGTTGCCCGCATCGTCGCAGGTCAGTAGCGAGGCGACCCATCGCCCGCGGTAGAGCGCGGCAGGCATCGTGTTGCCCAACGTGTTCCCAACAAAAGAAGGACTCAGGAACGTCGTTTGGACGATGGCGAGACCTGCGTCAGCAGGTCGAGCTGGATCCATCTCGCGGGTCTTGGCACCAGCAGATCTCGATCAAAATCAGAGGCCCGAGTCACAACAAACTGACCGAACAGGCGCCGGCTGCTCCCAGAACACCCGGAAGGCCAGGCGCCAAGGGCCGCCGAACCGCAAAACAAAAAATCAGCGAGGCTCGCGTAGCGAGCCGAGCAAGAGCAGCTCCACACTCGACACGCGCGCTGCGCCCAGGCGCCGCAGGTAGTCACGACGCGGGATGGCATAGGCGCCGAGCGAGGCCAGGTGCTCGGTGACGAACTGCACGTCGAACAGCGTGATGCCGGCGGCGAAGAAGCCCTGGATGCAGGTGATCAGCGCGACCTTGGAGGCGTTGGTCAGCCGGTGGAACATGCTCTCGGCGGCGAACAGGCCGCCGCGCTGGACACCGTAGAGCCCGCCGCAGAGCTCGCCGTCGCTCCAGACCTCCACGCTGTGCGCGTGGCCGCGGCGGTGCAGGTCGACGTAGGCCTCGACCATCGCCGGGGTGATCCAGGTGCCTTCGTCGCGCTCCCGCCCGCACTCGATCATCACCTGTTCGAAGGCCTGATCGAACGTGACTTGAAAACGCTTCGAGGCGAGCACGCGGCGCATGCTGCGCGAGACGTGCAGGTGCTCGAGGTCCATGATCGCGCGTGGGTTCGGGCTCCACCACAGGAGCGGCAAGCCCTCCGCCGGCCAGGGAAAGATGCCCTGATCGTAGGCCGCCAGCAGGCGCTCGCGCGAAAGGTCCGCGCCCACGGCGATCAGACCCTCGTCGTCCGCCAGGTTGGGATCGGGGAAGATGGGCGGACACCCCGGCGGCAGAAGAACGGGGATCCGCCGCGAGCGCATCAGCAAGCTCGATGGCCGGTGGCCGGAAAGATCTTGCCCGGATTGAGCAGGCCGAGCGGATCGAAGACGCGCTTCAGATCGCGCTGCAGGTCGATGAGCTCCGCCGACTGCTCGAGGGCGAGGTAGGGGGCCTTGAGCACACCGATGCCGTGCTCACCGCTGAGCGTGCCGCGCATGGCCACCACCTCGCGGAAAAGCTCCTCGATGCTGCGCGATACGGCGGGCAGCTCGTCGGCCTCGTTCCACAGGAAATTGACGTGCAGGTTGCCGTCGCCGGCGTGGCCGTAGGTCAGCGTGTGCACCTTGTTGCGCTGTCCGATCAGCGAGACCTTGTCCAGCAGGTCGCCGATCTTCTGGCGCGGCACGACGACGTCCTCGCTCAGCTTGTTCTTGGACAGCTTGCGCACGGCGTAGGTCATCTCGCGGCGCGCGGCCCACAGCCGATCGCGCTGTGCCGCGTCCTGGGCCACGAGCACGTCGAACGCGCCTGACGTCGTGCAGGCGTCGCCGACGCGCTGCGCCTGACGCTCGATGCCGTGCTGGTCGCCGTCGACGTCGATCAGCAGCATGGCTCCCGCCCGCTCGTCGATGGCGTTGCCGGCCTTGCGCATGGCCTGCAAGGTCTCGCCGTCGAGCAGCTCGATGCAGCGCGGCACGATACCGAGGGCGGTCATGGCCTGCACGGCGTTGCCGGCGTGGTGCACGCTGGTGAACAGTACCAGGATCGTCATCACGCTCTCCGGCTTCGGGATCAGCTGCAGCGTGATGTCACCGAAGACCCCGAGCGTGCCCTCGCTGCCGACGAGCAGGGCCGTCACGTCGTAACCGGTGACGCCCTTCATCGTGCGTCGTCCCGCTTCGATCCGCTGGCCGCCGATGAGGAACGTCTCGATGCCGAGTACGTAGTCGCGCGTGACGCCGTACTTGAAGGCGCGTGGCCCGCCCGCGTTCTCGGCGACGTTACCGCCCAGGCAGCAGGTCTTCCACGAGTTCGGGTCCGGCGGGTAGAACCAGCCCTCGTGCTCGACGGCAGCGTGGAGGTCACCCAGCACGACGCCAGGGCCCACCACCGCCACGCCCTCGGCTCGGTCGATTTCCTTGATCTGGTTCATGCCGTCGACGGCGAGCACGATGCCACCGGCGACCGGGACGGCTCCCCCGGTTCGGCCCGTGGCCCCGGCGCGCGGCGTGATCGGCACCTCGGCTTCGCGCGCGGCGGCCAGCGCGGCTCGGATGTCGTCGGCGCTGGTGGCCAGCACCACGGCGTCCGGCGTCACGCCTTCGGCCTCGGATTCGTCCGACGCGAACCGCTCGCAAGCCTCCGGGGAGGTCAGGACCTTGGAAGGCCCGAGCGCGCGGTCGAGCAGGCGGCGCGCCTTGTCGGCGGCCTGAGCGGAGGGACGAGGTACATCGGGGCGTCCGAGCAGCATGGAAGGCCCGGGTAAGGTACCACGGCAGCGCGGACAGGCCGCCCTGGCGCTGTTCTCGCTTGACGGCCTGCGGCAGGCGGCTACGTTCTCGCCCTCCGAGCCCCCCTAAACCTGGAGAGGTGACCGAGTGGCCGAAGGTACCCGCTTGCTAAGCGGGCGTAGGACCTAATCCTACCGCGGGTTCGAATCCCGCCCTCTCCGCCAGGCCTGACCGCGACGTTCCGGGGTAGAAGGTCCGCCTCGTGTTCGTCCCCGTCCTCGTCGCCGCGTCCGCTGTCGGGCTAGGCCTCCTGCTCGGCCTCGCGACGGCAGGCGTCGGCAAGGTCGTGGGGCCGCTGCGCACGTTCGCGCTCACCACGGCGCTGGCGGTCGCGGGCACGCATCTGTTGCCCGAGGCGTTTCACGAGCTCGGCGCCGTCGGGCTCGCGGTGTTCGCCCTCGGCCTGTCGTTGCCGTCGATCTTGCGGCTCGTGCAGAGCTTGCGCCCGCACCACGGCGGCCACGGCGGCGACAGCGCGCTCGAGTTCGGCTACGCGGGCCTGCTCGTTCATCACGTGGCCGACGGCCTGGGGCTCGGCGCCTACGGTCGCGGTGAGGCGCTCGAGCTCGACGTGCTGCTGGCGCTGGCCGTACACACCGTGCCGCTGGTGGCCGTCGTCACCTTGGCCTACCGCAGCGCGTCTGGGACGCGCGCCGCCGTCTACCGCAGCCTCGGACTGGCGGCGGCCAGTCTGCTCGGCATCGCGGTGTCCGTTGCCGTCTCGCCCGAGCGGGCGCACGAGTTCGAGGCCTGGGTCGCGGCCGGTGTGGCGGGTCTCCTCGTTCACGTCGTCACGCACGACCTCGATCGCGATCTGCCGAGCAGCACGCCGGCGCGGCTCTTCGACGTGCTCGCGGCGGTGGCCGGCATCGCCGTGAGCCTGGCAGCTGCACACGAAGATGTACTGGGGTTGCTCAAGAGCGGAGCTCGGCTGCTCGAGATCGCGAGCTACACGACTCCACCGCTGGTGCTGGCCTTCTTGCTCGCGGCGGCCGTCGACAAGTGGTTGCCGCTGCGGCCCGAATGGGCGCTGCTCAGCCTGCGCCGCACGCTGCTGCTGCGCGAGCATCCGGAGCGCTTGCGGGCGCTGCCCCGGCGCCAGGCCTATGGGCAGCTCGTCCTGGCATACGCGCTCGGCTTCGAAGCCATCCTGATCAGCCTGTGGCTGGCGGGACCGATCGCCGAAGGCCTGCGCCTCGCCGGTGTGCTCGTGCTCGCGCTCGGCGCTTCACGGCTCTTGCCCGGCGGGTCGCACATCGCCACCCCCGTGCCCGAGAGCGCTGCCGAGCACACTTTCCTCCAGCTCTTCGTCGACGCTGCCCGGCGCACCAGCCCCTGGCTCGTGACGAGCATCCTGCTCACCGCCGTGCTCGACGCCAGCCTCGGACCACAAGCGCTGGCGCCGACGGGGGCACCCTGGGTCACGATCGTGATCGTTGCTCTGCTCGCACTGTCAGCACAGGTCGAGGCGGCTGCGGCGACTCCCGTGCTGGCCGTCCTCGTCCATCAGGGTCTGCCCGTGGGCGCGGCCCTCGCCGGCTGGATCGTGATCGCGGCGCCCGGCGAGGCCGGCCTCTTGGCGCTGCTCGGCATCAAGCCGCGCCCGATCGCGCTCATGCTCGGCGCGACTGTGGTGGTCGGGACGCTCCTGGGCTGCGCCGTCGAGCTCGTGGGCGCAAGCTTCGCTCCGCTCGCCGCCGCCGAGCTCGCCGGTAGCGTGGGCCTGCCCGCAGCGCTGATCTTCGGCGCCACCGTCGCCTACGCGATCTGGAAGCACGGCTTGCGCGGCTGGCTCGGTAGCGTGCTCGCGCACGAGCATCACTAGGAGCTACTCGGCGAGAGTCGTGTAGTGGCTCTCGAACGCCGCCCACACGGGGGCAGGATCGCGATCGACCATCATCTGCTTGATGGCCGCGGACAGCTCGCCGAAGATCGGGCTTGGCCTGGCGATGACTCCGTTGCCACCGACGGCCGAGACGCGCAGGGCCTCCATGTTGCGCTGCGCGAGCGCGCCGAGCTCCGAAACCGGGACGTCGCCGCGGGCCGGCACGGAGCCCTGAGCCGAGTTGAAGGCGAGCTGACCCTCCACGGATGCAAAAGTCGCCAGGAGCTCGAGCGCCGCCTCGCGATCGGGGCCGCCCTCCGGCAGGCAGATGGCGTCGCCGCTGAGCACGAAGAGCGACTGCGCGCCAGGGAAGCCCGCCTGAATGAAATCGACGTCGGGCTGGTAGCCGTAGGTCTTCATCAGGTAGGGGCCGGCCCAGTCGCCCATCGCCGTCATCACGCAGCGCTCGTCCTTCGGTCGGTCCTCCTCGGTGATGCGCGCCACGCCCTTGTCCCAGTCGATCTCGGCGAAGTCGGGGTTGAGGTAGGGGGCCAGCCCGAGCATGAACTCCACCGACTCGCGCAGCTGGTCGTCGTTGGCGCTCTTCTCACCGCGCCAGAGCGCGGCGTGATAGTCCGCGCCCCACATCGAGGGGATCAGCTCGTCGAGCATCATGTTCGTCAGCGTCCAGCCGTAGACGTCGCCGATGCAGAGCGGGTGTTCGTAGCCGGCCGCGACCAGAGCATCCAACCAGACCTTGAATTCGTCGACGCTGGTCGGAACCTCCAGGCCTTCCTCGTCCAGCACCCGCTTGGAGTAAAAGACGTTGTTCTGCCGCGTGAGCGCCAGCGGAACGCCGAGCAAGTTGCCCTCGCCGGTCACGGAATCGGTCACGCCCGCGGGGAAAGCGTCGGCCCAGCCCGCCGCTTCCGCAGCCGCGCTCACCGGCAGCACGCCGGGCTGTCGCTGAATGTCGGAGCCGACGTTCATGTGGAACAGGGCCGGCAGGTCGTTGCGCTCGCGGCGCGCGGCGAGCTCACCGGGCAGGTCGTCACCGGTCGCGACCTTCACCATCTCGAGCTCGACGTTGGGATGCTTCTGGTGGTGGACGTCCATGACGGCCTGGATGCCGCCGCCCACGTTCTCTTCGGGCCAGAAGGTGAGTAGCTCGAGCCTCACGACGCCGTCGGGCTTGGCCTCTTCGTCATTGCCGCTGCAGCCCATGGTCATGGCGGCGAGCAGACCGAGCAGCGGGAGCGCGAGTGTCTTGGTGGAAGACGCGACGGGGTGTACCTCTGAACGACGATTGAGAGCCATCTGATACTCCTTGCAGCGACTGCGCTGATTGTTTCTGAACTGCGAAATCCGTAGCGACGATTAGTGCTTGAGAGAGCTGTAGTGTTCCTCGAGCACGTCGAGCACGAGGCTCGCGTCGCGTTCAATCATCATCTGCCGAGCGGCCTGACCGAGACTCACGAACATCGCGCTCTCGCCGGCGGCGACGACCTTGTGGCCGCCAACCGCGGAGCGCTGCAGTGAATCGAGGTTCTGACGAGCCAGCACGGAGAAGGCGGCGTCAGACACTTCGGGTCGAGCCGGCAACGAGCCCTTGGCGGCGTTGAACGCCTCCTGCCCTTCGAGTGACGCCATGGTCTCGATCAGGTCGAACGTCGCCTTGAGCGCGGGCGCGCCAGCGGGCACGAGGAACGCGTCGCCGCCCAGAACGAAGACGTCAGGGCCCGGAAACGACGCCTGAACGAAGTCCCGATCCGGCACGTAGTTCAGGCTCGTCAGGTGACTCCCCGCCCAGTCGCCCATCGGCGTCATCACGCAACGACGCGCCGGCGGCAGCGAGTCATCGAGGACTCGGCCCACGCCTTCGGCCCAGTCGATCTCGGCGAAGTCGCTGTTCAGGTAGGGCGCCAGCTCGACCATGAGGTTCAATGCCTCGGAGATCTCGCGGTCACCGGGATCCTGCTCGCCATGCCAGAAAGCGACGTGGTACTCGACGCCGGTGAAAGCCGGCATCAGCTCGTCGAAGAGCACGTGCGCGCTGACCCACGAATTCTCGTCGCCGATACAGAGCGGTTGCTCGTAGCCGGCGCTGGCCAGTGTCTGCAGCCACGCAGGCAGCTCGGCCAGCGTCTCCGGCAGCGCGAGCCCGAGCTGATCCAGGATGGGCTTCGCGTAGTAGACGTTGTTCTGTCGCGTCAGTGCCAGCGGGACACCGACGATCTCTCCGCGCCAGCGAACCTGATCGAGCACGCTGGCAGGGAACGCATCGGCCCAGCCCTGCAGCTCGGCGGTGTCGGTCAAGAGCTCGAGCTCCGCCGGCTCCGCGTTCACCCAGGAAACGACGGGTCCGCCCAGATTCTCCTGGAAGCCGGACGGCGGAGAACCCTCTTCGCTGCGTTGCCTGACGCTCTCCTTCATCACGTTGTAAGGACCACCCAGGGTGACGACGACGTCCGCATCGGGGTGCCTGCGCGCGTGTACCGCCAGCAGCGCGTCGAGCGCTTCGAGCTCGGCCGGCTGCGACCACCACGTCATGAGCTCCACCGTTTGCGACTCGACGTCCGCCGGAGCTCGCGAGGGATCACTGCTGCACCCCAGCGCGCTGCCGCACAGTGCCGTCAGCACGAGAGAGCTTCGAAGCGATGTCGCGAGTGACCACATGACCGACTTGGTCAGTGCTCAGTGCAAGAGCCAAGCCACGACGACTTCCGCAAGTTTCGAGTCGAGCTCCGCGCGGCGATCGACCCGAGTCGAGCAAGGTCCGCATGGTGCTTTCGTCCGCGCTGCAAGGTGCTGCGAACATCGGGCGAATCCGCGGCAAAAGGCGCTCGGCGCAGCGGTCAGCGCGGACTTCGCACGCTACGCCGTTCTTGCATGACCGCTGGATGCCCTATTCGCGAGTCGGTCTGCCGCGCAGCGTAACCAGGGAGTCGAGGCCGCCGACGACCAGATCGTCGACGCCGTCGCTGTCGATGTCCCCGGCCACGAGGGCCCCGCCGGACGACGCCGTGCAATCACGCGGGGCGGCGTGAAAGTCGAACTGGCCGACGAGGCGCGGCTCGACCAGCGCGCGCTCTTCGAGATCGAGCTCGGCAATGAAGACGCCCTCGTCGTCCAGCAGAGCGATCTCGAGCTCGGCGTCGGAGTCCGCGTTCAGCAGCGCGAATGCCCGGGGTTCCACGGTGCCGGGCGCTGGTCGCTCCACGTTCGACGGCTCCGGCGGTACGAAGCTCTCGAGCTGCAGGCTGCGCGACGCGTCGAGCCCGCCGGCGCCGTCGCCGGGCACCACGACGATGCGATGTAGGACGAGGTGCACGGAGTCGGGGACCATGCCCAGCGCCACGAGGTCGAGTCCCGGCTGCCCGTCGACCTCTGCCAGCACCGCCTGAGAGCGCCCGCAAGTGGAGGTATTGCCGGACGGATCGAGCAGGTACGCCCAGGGTTCGACGCTGGTGTCCGCGTCCGGCGCGAACCAGAAACGCTCGCTCAGCACTTGAGCTGGCCCCACCACCCATTCGCCGTCCTCGACGCGAGCCAGCTGCAGCAGGCCCGGAAAACCCTCTTCTGCGCGGCGTGAGGTGCCGACGATCACCTGCTCCGTCAGTCCGTCGCCTTCGAGGTCCCCGGAGACCAGGAGGGCGGCTTCTCCGGCGAGATCCGGCGAGAGCTCGGCGTATCTCCAGGTTTCCGGGCCCGTCACCTCCGCCTCGCCAACGCTCGGAAACAGCCAGATCGCATTCTGTTCGTCGCGCGATGAAAGCACCACGACGTCGGCGTGAGCGTTCTCGTCGCCGTCCATCGGCGCGACGCTGAGGCGTCTGGGTGTCACCTCCGGAACGGCATTGCCGAGCTCGAGCGGCGCGAGCATCTGGCGGCCCGTGTCGCCGAAGAACACAGCGGCTCTTCTGGGGCGGCGACCGCTCTCGTCGGTCACGCTACCGACGACGATCAGGTCTTCGATGCTGTCCGGCCGCAGCGACGAGTGGGTCACCTCGAGCTGCTTGATCGAGGGCATGGTGGTCAGGGCGGTCGAACGCACCGGGGCCCCTGCGGCCTGGCCCCACAGCACCACCAGCTCGTCGTCTGCGCCTGTATTGACGCTGACGGCGACGTCGGTGAGCAGGTCACCGTCGAAGTCGCCGAGCGCTGCCAGCTCGGGCATGCCGCCCAGGCCCACGTCGAAGCGGTTGAGCCCCGCGGGAGTGCCGTTCCAGAGCTCGACGCGTGGTGCCCGCGAGGAGAAAGCGACCACGTCCATCAGACCATTCTGGTTGACGTCGGCGATGGTGGCCCAGTCCCACTGGGCGCTCGAATCGAGCTGGATCGGAGCTGCGGCACCCGGTCCGAGCTTCTCGCTCAGCCGGATCGAAGTCTTGGTCACGATATCGGGGCTGGTGTCGCCGTCGATGCGACCCACCGCCAGGAGGTCGTCGACGCTGCCTGGATCGAACCCCAGAAGCTCGGCCAGCTGGAGGGCACGCCCGTCGCCGGTGGATCCGCCCGGACTGCCGAAACTGCCGTCGGCGTAGCCCAGAGCGCCATGCGCGGCGGTTTGACCGAAGACGATCAAGTCCGGCGTGGAGTCATCGTCGAGGTGAGTAAACGCAGCGCCTCGTTCGTTCACGACGTCGTCCGTCAAGCCCAGGACGAAGCTCGGTTGTGCCAGCAATCCACCCGCTACGTCGCGATTGAACTCCACGGGGCTTTCGTCGGTGCACGGCCACATCACGTGGAGGCCAGGCGCACCGGCAAACGCCAGGATCATTTGCTCGCAAGGCGCGGCCGCGTCGAGGTGTCCGACCAACACGTCCCCGGCGAGCTCACGGGCATTCCCCGGAAGACTGAAAATCGGCTGGAGACCAGCGCGGTCCAGCGCCAGGGCCGAGCCGTCGGCCAGCCCCAGGAGCTCGTCGCCCAGCGTTTGGCTCCCGCTCGATTCCGCGAGAGCGTCGATGGCCACCAGTCGCAGCTCGTCAGGAGCCTCGACGTCGTACGGCGTGTAGGCCTTGGCCACCATCTGGTGCCCGTCGCGCCCACGCATCACGCCAATTCTGCCATCCTCGAGCGAGAACGCGAAATCTGCACGATCGTCGCCGGTGAGCTGTCCGACCGCTGGTGACCAGCGGGCTTGCGGGATGGTGAAACGGCCGATACTAGCGCCCGCCGCGTCGTGGAAATAGACGTCGGTGCTCGTTCCGGCTCTCGAAAGCACGTCCTTACGCCCGTCGCCGTTGAAATCGGCCAGCCAGAGCTCCAGCGCCAGATCGACGTCCTGCAGATCGACGCGCGTGAAGTCGCCGGAGCTCGCGCGGCAGACATCGTCGCTGCCGCAGGTAAATCCCGCGGGACAGTGATGTCGCGCCTCGTCGTCCTCCTGGATGACGGCGCAGCTGAACTGGCACTCGTGTGGGCTGCCGGGCGGAAAACACAGCGACGACGGGTCGTCCGCGTGCGAGTCGCAGTCCTCCGCCACCTCGACCACGCGATTTCCGCACACTCCCCGCTCCACGTCTTCCAGCGGATGACAGCTCAGAGCGAGCGAAAACGCGAGTAGCGTCGGCGCCAAGCTCCGTTCGGACAACGTACGGTGCGGCAACGAGATCCTCAGCGAAGCACAAATGATGCTAGGGCGTTCGACCCGCTCCGAGCAACCGCGATGCCTGCCGGTTCCGACTGGGAAACGCCCTGTGGGGTGACTGCCCACACGCGCACTGATGGACTCCTTCTTGCAAAGCGGATCTCCCCGAGTGCGCGTGTATGATCCAAGCGGTTCGGCGGGTTCTAGCGGCACTCCAGCGCGCCCGCGCAGAGAAGCTGATGCCTAAACCGGAGACATCTACGGCCTCAGCCGAGGTGCCGCGAGCTTTCGAGCTCTCGGCAGGCGACCTCGTCGGCGAGTACCGCGTAGAGACGAAGCTCGGTGAAGGCGGCTTCGGTAGCGTTTACCGCGTGGTGCACCCGTTGATCGGGAAGTCCGCTGCGGTCAAGGTGCTGAACCCGCACTGCTCTGCGCAGCCCGAGGTCGTGGCCAGGTTCGTCGAGGAAGCGCGTGCGGTGAACCAGATCCAGCACCGCAACATCATCGATATCTTCTCGTTCGGTCGCCTGCAGGACGGCCGCCAGTACTTCGTGATGGAGCTCCTGCGCGGCGAGCCGCTCGACCGTTACCTGAGGAAGAACGGTCGCCTCACGCTGGAACGAACCATAGAGGTGCTGAGCGGCGTGGCCCAGGCGCTCGATGCAGCGCACGCGAGCGGTATCGTTCATCGCGATCTCAAGCCAGAGAACGTCTTTCTCGTCACTGACGGCGAGCGTGAGCTGTTTCCAAAGTTGTTGGATTTCGGGGTGGCGAAGCTCGTGGGCCAGCCCTCGGAGATCAAGACCGAGACCGGAGTGCCGATCGGGACTCCGTACTACATGTCTCCGGAGCAGTGCCGGGGAGTCCACGTCGACCATCGCACCGACGTCTATGCGTTCGGCGTCCTCGTGTTCGAGCTCTTGACCGGTCAGCGCCCGTTCGACGGCGGCTCGCGCATGGACATCATGATGATGCACGTGATGCACGAGGTGCCGTCGCTCTCCGAGCTCTGCGATTTGCCGGCGGCGCTCGACGGTCCTGTCCGGCGAATGCTGGCCAAGGAGGCCAAAGATCGCCCGGCGTCCGTCGGCGACGCGCTGCGCGAGCTCGCCACCGCTGCGCAGGCTGCCGGTTTCGACGTCGATGTCGACGCGTTGCACAGCGCGCTCGTTCGCGCCGCGGTGCATCGAGTGTCGCGCGACTCCCTGGGTGACGTTGCGCTCTCGGAGGCCGATAGGTTCGCCCTCGGGTCGGCCACCACGGTCGATGGGGCGGCAACACCAAAACGAAGCTCTGGACTCGACGTTACACCTCGTCGCAGGGCGTTGACCTGGCTCGGTTCCGCCGGCCTCGTCGCGCTCGTTGCGGCTGCGGCCGCGTTCACCTGGCGCGAGCCTGCCGCGAGTCATGGTCCGGCGGTCGGCATTGCGTCTTCGGCCGTTGCCGAGGCGACCGTTCAGACGGCAGCGAGCTTCGAGCCGCGAGCTGACCCCCTGCCCGCGGCTGCTCCCGCGCTCAGCGCTGCTCCGCTGGTCGAAGTAACGATCCAATCGACGCCGAGAGACGCCGAAATCTGGCAGGACAACACCAGGCTCGGCACGGCGTCTGCTCCGCTCGCGTTGCCGAAGTCGGATCGCGAGCTCGTGCTGACACTCAAAGCGGCGGGTTACCGCTCGCAAACGTTGCGCGTCACCCCCTCTCGCAGCTCGACGCAGTCGGTCGTCCTGGCCAAGCGCCGTGCAAAGCCCCGTGGGGGCTCCGAGCTGGAGTTCTGATTGTCGAGGCGAGCGTTCTCTGTCGCGCTGCTCCTGGCGCTCGTACTGGCGAGACCCGCTCGCGCCCAGGAGGTCGAGAGCGTCGACCTGGCACGAGCTCGGTCGTTCTTCACGGTCGGCTCCGATGCGTACGCCAGGGGACGATATCTCGACGCGGTGGAGGCTTTCCGTCAGTCGTACCGCTTCTCTGGTCGCGTCGGATTGCTCTACTCGATAGCGCAGGCGTACCGGCGTCAGTACTACCTGGACCAGAAACGCGAGACGCTTCAGCTCGCCATCGATCACTATCGCCGCTATCTCGAGGCGGGCGACGGGCAGAGGCGCGCGGAGGCCTCCGCTGCCCTGGCGGAGCTTTCGCCGGTGGCCGCGCGTCTGCAGGACACGAGCCAGGAGGCGGGCCCGGAAGAGCCGCGCAGACCTGCAGCCAGCGCCGAAGCGCAGGTCATGATCACGACTGCCGTGGAGGAGGCGCGCCTCAGCATCGACGGCAAGGACGTGGGTCACCTGCCGTACATTTCGGTGGTCAAGCCTGGGCCGTTGCGGATCCGCGTCGCGTCCGAGGGCTACTTGCCTTACGACCGCGTGATCGAGCTCCTGCCGGGCAGCGTGTTCCCGCTCGACGTCGAGCTCAAGGAGAAACCTGCGTCGGTGGTCGTGGACGCGCCTCGAGGGTCTCGCGTCAGCATCGACGGTCGCTTCGTGGCCAGCGCTCCTGCGGCCCCCTTCGAGGTCACGCCGGGCAAACACGTGGTGACGGTGACGCTGAATGGCAGGCACGCCTACTCGCAGAACCTCGAGCTCGGTCGCGGCCGTCGCGAAACCGTGCGGCCCGAGCTCGGCGTGACCGGGCAGCGTTACGTGGCGTGGGCGCTGATGGGCGCCGGCGGTGCGGGCCTGTTGACCAGCGCCGTGCTGGGCGGGCTGGCCGCGAAACACGACGCCGAGGCAGCTCGTATCGCCGAAGACATGGACAACGGCAGCGTCTCCGCCGCTGAGCTCGACCGCTACTTGCAGGCGCGCGACGACCGCAACGATCTGCGTCTGCAGGCGTACGTCACGGCGGGTGCGAGCCTGGCCGCGGGCACGGCCGGGCTGTTGCTCTACCTCTTCGACGAACCGCGGGTCGAGCTCCCCGAGCGCCGTGAAGGCCCACCAGAACGGGAACGCCGGCGACGTGCGCCCAACACGGAAGTCTCGCTGGCGCCCCTGGTCGGACCCGGAGCCCTGGGCGGTGCGCTGGGCGCGCGCTTCTGAGCAGGAATCGCCAGCAGCGCGATCACTCCGCCCAGCGCTGCACTCACACCCGCCACGACGAGAACCTTGCTCACTGCGTCGTGAAAATAGCCGCGCAGCCGGGTCACCTCGAGCGCGTTGTCACCGGTCATCGCTTCCGCGAGGAGCTCGCGACCGTCGCGGCCCGGCACGACGTCCTGAACCGAGCCCGTGAACACCATCGAGAGCAGGACACCGAACGCGGCCACGGCCAGGAGCCCTGCGATCCTAGCGACCGCGTTGTTCACCCCCGAAGCGATACCCACTCGGCCCTCGTCGACGGAGCTCATCACGGTCGAAGTGAGCGGGCCGACTGCCAGGGTCACTCCCAGCGCGAGCACCAGCAGCGCTGGCAGTAGGCCGTGGGCATAGGGGACGTCGAGCGGGACGAGGCCCAGCAGTCCGAGTCCGACGCCGGCGGTGATCGAGCCCACGGCGAGCGGCCAGCGCGGACCGATTCGATCGGCGAGCTTGCCGGCGAAGGGGGAAAGGAGCCCCATCACGACCGAGATGGGAACCAACGCCGCGCCAGCCCGCGCCGCGCTGTAGCCCTGCGCCCCGACCAGATCGAAGGGCAAGAAGAACAGCGCACCACCGAGCGCGAAGTAGAGCAGCAGCGTCACGGCGTTTGCTGCAGAAAACGCCCGCGAGCGGAAGAGCACGAGCGGAACCATCGGCGCGCTCTTGCGGCTTTCGACGAGCAGGAACAGGGCCAGCAACACGACCCCGGCGATCAGCGTCGTCGCCACGCGCGTGTCCGAGATACCGCGATCGGGCGCGGCGACCAGACCCCAGGTGAGCGAGAACAGCCCAGCGGTGACGAGCAGTGCACCGAGCCAGTCGATGCGCGCCGCCGCGGGATGGCGGCTTTCGGGCACGAAACGCCAGGCCAGGAGCACCGCTGCCAGCGCGAGCGGGACGTTGATCAAGAACACCGCGCGCCAGGATGCGGCATCGGTGAGCCAGCCGCCCAGCGGCGGGCCGAGCGCCGAGGTGAGCGCGGCGAATCCAGCCCACGTACCGAAGACGCGTCCGCGTTCGGCCTTGGCGAAAGCGCTGCCGAGCAGCGCGAGGCTGTTGGGGGTGAGTAGCGCCGCGCCCAACCCTTGAATGGCGCGCGCGGCGATCAGCGCAGCGGAGCTCGTGGCCAGGCCGCACATCACGGAGGCCGCTGCAAAGACCACGATACCGGTCAGGAATACTCGCCGCCGTCCGAAACGATCACCAGCGGCGCCACCAGCGAGAACCAGACCACCCAGCGTCAGCAAGTATGCGTTGACGATCCACTGCGCGGAACCGGCCCCGGCGGAGAGCTGCCCCTGGATGCGCGGCAGCACGACGCCGACGACCGAGGCATCGACGAACGCGAGACTCGAACCGAGCACGCTGGCGACGAGCACCATGCGCGCCTGGTGCGGCGGGCATGGCGCCGCACCGGGCGCCACGGATTCGACGATGCCGCGCTCGCAGGGCGGTCGCGTCGGGCCGGTCATGTCGCAAGCTGGGGCTCGAGCAGCGCCCCAGCAAGCGCGGGAAATCGCGCACGTGTTTGCGCGCCCTGGGGCTCAGAGATCGTACGAGATGCCGGTGCGGCCGCGCTGCTCCAGGCGCGTGCGCAGGCTAGCCAGCGCCGTGCTTTCCGGAGCCAGGTTTTCGGCCACCTTGATCGCCGAGTACAGCGCGGACTCTTGCAGATCGAAGCCGGACGTGAACTGACCGGAGAAGTAGAGGCCGTTCAAGCCCTGGAAGTCCTTGATGGCGCGCGCGGCGCGAATCGCGGCAGGCGTGATCAGCGGATGCTGGAAGGTGCGCTCGAGCAGGATGTTCGACGGATCGGCGCGACGCCGCGAGGCCCAGGACTTGAACAGGTCGAGGTTCTTGCCGTTCGAGAGCTTGCCGCGGATCCCGCCGTACCAGACGCTGCCCTCGCACTTGTCGCCGTCGACGCCACCGTTGTAGACCGCCCACAGGCCGCGATCGCTGTGCACGTACTTGGCATCGGTGTGGATCAACAGCCGCGACGGGAAGTACTCGTACTGCCCCAGGGTGTCGACGATGTCGCCGGCCCAGTCCAGCCCTGCGAGCATCTCCTGGCTGACGTGTGGCGGCGCGTTCATCACCACCGCAGCGTAGGGGCCCTGCACACCGAGCGCTGTCTGCAGCGTCCAGGCGCCGTCCGCAAAGCTCAGTGACTGAACCGGGGCGTCGACGTAGACGGCCGTGTTGGGGCTGTGCTCGAGCAGGCGACGCAGGTTGCCTTCCAGCCCGATCTTCGAGTTGTACGTGCTCGCCATCGCGAAGATGTCGGCCGGAAACGCCAGCGCGAAGGTCTGCAGGATCGAGCGAGCCGAGCTGCGCTTGGCGTCCGCGAGCGTGGTGCCGATCAACGCCGAGAGCCAGGGCAACAGGATGGTGTTCTTGAACGTCTTCGAGACGAGGAGCCCTTTGACCCAATCCTCCAGCGTCGTCTCCCACGACATGTTGCCCAGGATCGCCTGCCGTGCCGACTGCGTGTAGACCAGGAAGTCCACCATCAAGAACGGCGTGAGGTAGGGATACTGCGAGGAGAACAGCGGCCACCAGCTGCCGCCGACCTTGAACATGTTGAGGCTGCCGGGGGCTTCGATCGTCTCGTCGGCATCCGGACTATCCGGGTTGAACAGCCCGAGCTCCTCGAGCAGCGTCACGTACAGGGGGTGCGTATCCGGGTGGAAGAACTGCGCGCCCAGATCCACGGTTACGTCGTGTCCCTCGTAGCTGACGACGTGAGAGTCACAGTGTCCGCCGACCTTCTCTCGCGACTCGAAGATGTCGACGTCGTAGACGGAGTCGAGCAAGTAAGCGGCGCCGATGCCGCCCGCCCCGCCGCCGATCACGGCGACGCGTGGCCGGCCGCTGAGGCCTTCTCGCGCAAAGCCGAGACCGTCGTTCGAGCCGCAGCCGACGAGAGCGGCGCTGCCGCCGAGCGCTGCGCCTTTGACTGCGTTGCGGCGGCTGATGAGAGAGTGCGGAATTCGTTTCGCCATGGCCGGCGCATCATTGAGCAAGCTCGGCGCCGCTGCGCGACGTTTCTGCAAACTCGCGGGCGTAATCGATCATGACCACTTTGCCCGAACGGCAGTCCTGCCAGGCGTGCGGTAACGCGGCAGGCGATGAGCTGCAAAGTGCCACCCAAAAAACAAAAACCGAATAGACGCGCGCCAAGGAAATGGGAGCCGAGGTTCTGGATCGAGAAAGCTCGCGTTTGAGCCCAGGGTC
>DATLIL010000055.1:0-9851 GCA_035539475.1 Polyangiaceae bacterium | reverse complement strand
CATGGCCGAGGGGCGCGCCCGGCGCGAGAAGCGCGATTTCGAGGGTGCCCTGGCGAGCTTCGGCAAGGCCGACGCGATCATGCACGTGCCCACCACGAGCTTCGAGGTGGCGCGGACGCAGGTCGAGCTGGGGCGACTGATCGAGGCGCGACAGACCTTGAAGGATCTCGTTTCCAGGCCGGTCGCCGACGACGAACCCGAGGCCTTCATTCGGGCCCACGCCGATGCCGCCGTGCTCGGCGCCGAGCTCGAGCAGCGCATACCGCGGCTGCGCTTCGCGGTGACCGGATGGGACCCGGAGGGGCGCGCGCGCATCGTGGTCGACGGCCGGGTCATCCCGCGCCAGCTCTGGCAGCGCGGCCTGGCCCTGAACCCCGGGGTCCACCGCGTCCTGTTCCTGATGGACGAGACGCGCCGTGAACGGAGGATCGAGCTCAAGGAGCGTGCGCAAGAGACCGTCAACTTCGATCTCGTCCCGCGCCTGCGTCTGCAGCGTGACGTGCCCGTGCACGAGTCAGCGTCTTCGCCCGCGCCCGAGCCTTCCGAGACGGACCTCTTGACGCCGGCAGCCTACGGCCTCGCCGGCGTCGCGCTGGCAGGGGCAGCGGCTGGCGTGACCTTCGGCCTGATCGGCAAGAGCGACCGGGCGGACCTCGAGCGCCAGTGCGCCCCGAGTTGCTCGCAGGTACGCGTCGACCGCGTGCAGTCGATGTACACGCTCGCCAACGTCTCCTTCGCCGTCAGCGCCGTCGCCGCCGGCGGCGCGATCGTGCTCTACGCTGTACGGCCGGAGCAGAAAGCGGAGCGTCCGGCCGGCTCTGTTTCCGTTCGTATCGGCGCCGATCCCGGCTCGGCGGGCGTGGCCGTCGACGGTAGCTTTTGACCGTCGTAAGCTGCAACTAATGCTCGCCCGCAGGGTCTTCTGGTTCGTCTCGACCTGCGTGCTGCTCGTGGGCTGCTCCGCCCTGCTCAGCGACGACCCCATCCAGTGCGAGAGCGACGCCGACTGCGCCGAGCTCGGCTTCCGCAACAAGACCTGTCAGCTGAGCACCGGCCTCTGCGTCGACGCGAGCGGCGGCAGTGGCGGCAGCTCGGGCGCGGGCACGAGCGGCAGCGCGGGCCAGTCGGGCGGTGGCGCGACGAGCGGCAGTGGCGGCATGCCCGTAGCCGGAACCGCGGGGACGCCGCCCACAGGCGGAACGAGCGGAGCGGGCGGCAGCGTTCCCGTTGCGGGCACGGCAGGCAGCGCCGGTTCGGTCTCCAATGAGGGCGGCGCCGGCGGCACACCCGAACCCGAGCCAGAGCCCGACTGCGAACCGGGCGCGTGCTCGACGGCCGGCGGCGGCTGCGTGAACAACAAGTGCGTGATCGAGTGCGACGGTGACGCGTGCGGCGCCATCACCTGCCCGAGCAACATGCCTTGCGAGGTGAATTGCGCCTCGAACGGCTGCAAGAACGGCGTCGACTGCAACAACGCCTCATCCTGCAAGATCAGCTGTGGTGGGCTCACGAGCTGCGGGAGCGACATTCAGTGCGGCGGACGGAGTTGCACCGTCGAATGCACGGGCAGCAGTTCCTGCTTCAACGCCGTGCACTGTAGCGCCGAGGTGTGCAATATCACCTGCTCCGGACAGAGCTCGTGCGGAAACGTCTTTTGCGACCCGGGTAGCGGAGACTGTAACGTCAGCTGCCTCAACGATCAGACGTGCGGCACGGCATTCGTCAGCCAGGCCAGCGGCACGACCACGGTGCTCTGCGACGGGGCGACCACCTGCGGCAGTGGTGTGGACTGTGGCGGCACGAGTTGCAACGTGACCTGCAACGGCGGCTGTCAGGGAGGCGTGTGCTGTACAGCGGACCAGTGCGACGGCAACGTGACCAACTCCTGCCCCTAGAACTGGAAGCGCGCCGCAACACCACGCGGCGCGACGATCAGCGCGGCCGCCGGCTTCTCGTCCCCACCCGGTGAGAGCGTGAGATACAGGGAGACTCCGGCGCTCACCACCGTGGCGGCGAGGAAGACGTCGCTGACGAGCGCCCAGCGCGCGACGTCATCGCGCGCGTCCTCGAGCTCGCCCTTGCTCACGTCTTCGGTCTTTTTCAGCTCGTCCTCGTCGCTCTTCGCCGAGAGCGCGAGACCGCCCGTCACGCCCGCGCCCACACCGAGCGCCGCAGTGACGCCCCAGGCCACCCAGGGCACGCTGGAGCCGGATTCGGACTGCTCCGCAACGGGCTCTTCGGACGGCTGAACCGCTGGCGCTGGCGCCTCACTCTTGGCGAGCTCGAAGCGCAGGACGCGCTCCGCCCCGGCCGTGAGCTCGACATCCTGCTCGCGGCGAGCGCTGCCCGAGCTCACGCTCACGCGGTAACGACCGGGGTTCAGCCACACGCGGCCTTCGAGCGGGCTCTTGCCGGCGGGCTTGCCGTCGATCATCACCGCTGCCTCTGCCGTGTCGACGTCGACGATCAGCGCCGCGGCGCGCTGCGAGAGCCGCGCGATCTCGTGCTCCACCTGCTCGCGTCGAGCGGCGGGCACCTTGTCCGCGCCCTCGCGCAGGTAGCGCTGGAAGGCCTGGATCGCTGCCGCGGCGTCGCCGAGCGCGACGTTGACGAGACCGATGTTGTAGAAGATGCGAAACGACGGCGCGAGCGAGTAGGCGCGCTGGAACTCGGCCAGCGCCTGGCGATGCTGCCCGCTCTCGAACAGCTTGAGCCCGTGTTCGAAGCTCTCACGCGCGCGGGCGACCTCGGGCGTCTCGGCGGACGACTGCGCGAAACACGGCGCCGGCAAGGCCGCGCCGAGTAGCAATCCCAGCAACAACGTACGCGAAACGCTCATTCGGACCAGGGGTCGCTCCGATCCAGAACGATACCTGGTTGCTTGGGCGACGCGGACCCCGGTGCGCGAGCAGTCGGCGGCGCCTTTCGCGGCGCGCGCGCGGAGGTAGTCACGGTGACGGCAGCGGGTGGAACGCTGGCGACGGGCGGCGGCGCGGAGGGCGCCTGCTCGGCGACCGGGGCGGCGGACGGGGTCGCGCTGGGCGCGGCTCCCGCACTGCTCGCGGCGGCAGTTTCGTCGGACGACCGCAGCGAGAGACCGACTCCAGCGGCCGAAGCGAGCCCGATGACCCCGAGAATGATGGGCAGACGGCGCTCCCGGGCCCGCGAGCGATCGCTGACCACGGCCTGCGTCTCGTCGGTGGCCTCGCGCGCCAGGACGCGCGTCTTGGGCCGGGCCGGCTCGTCCGCGTCGTCGGCGCCGCCGTCGAGGCGCGCCAGGGCGGAGTCGATCACCTGCTGCTGGCGGCGCTGTTGCACGCTGAACAGCCGCGAAATGTAGCTACCGAGCTCGCGCGGGGAGCGGCGCGCCCCGATGCGGTCGGCAAGCTCGAGCAGCTCCTTGCGGAACTTGGCGGCGGAGCGATAGCGGTCGTCCGGCTCCGGCGCGAGCGCGCGGGCACAGATCACGTCGGCCAGCGCCGGCAAGCCGCGCTCCTCGGCCCGCGGCGACTCGGGCGGGTTCTTTGCCGCGAGCTCGCTCATCACGGAGACGTCGGTGCGATCGCCCCAGCGCGACTCGCCGCGCGTCGCTTCCCACAGCATCACGCCCACGGCGTAGAGATCGGCGCGCGCGTCGATCGGCTCCGCGCAGACTTGCTCCGGCGGCATGTAGGCGATCTTGCCTTTGACCACGCCGCTCTTGGTCTGGATGCTCGAGCCGAGCGCCTTGGCGATACCGAAGTCCAGGATCTTGATCTGGCCGTCGTACGTGATGAAGACGTTGCTCGGCGAGATGTCGCGGTGTACCAGCGCCATCGGCTGACCGTCGACGTCACACAGCTGATGCGCGTACTCGAGGCCGTCCAGCGTCGCCAGTAACACCTCGAGCGCGAAGCCGTAGTCGAGGCGATCGAAGCCGACCTCGTCGATCACGCTGCCGAAGCTCTGGCCGCGCAGGTACTCCATGGCCATGAAGACGCCGTCGTCGTCACGCCCGACCTCGTAGATGTGCACGACGTGCGGGTGGCTCAGCACCGCCGAGATGCGTGCCTCCTCGAGGAACATGCCGACGAACTCGCTGCTGCGCGCGTGCTCGGGGCGTACGCGCTTGACCGCCGCCAGCCGTCGCACGTTGCCCACGCTGGTCTGCAGCGCCAGCTCCACCTCCGCCATGCCACCGCTGCCGACCGAACCGAGGATGCGGTACCGGCTCGCACCCACGATTTCACGCGCTGAGGAGCGACTGGGGGAGAGCATGCGTTCGCCGATGCCGGGTTCGAGGCTAGCTCACAGCCCGTGTTTCGCAACGAGCTTGTGGATCATCTGGCGCGAGACCTCCGCCAGCGCCGCGGCTCGGGTGATGTTACCGTCACTTTTCGCCAGCAATGCTTGCAGGTACGCGCGCTCGAAAGCGTCGGCCGCGTCTCTGCGCGCGATGCGCAGCGGCACCACTGCTTCGGGATCGGCGGGCAAGAGCGCGTGCGACTCCGCGGTGAGCGCGCCATCGAGCGCGCGCTCCGGCATGACCAGCACACGCTGCACGGCGTTGCGCAGCTCGCGCACGTTGCCGGGCCAGCGATAGGCCCGGAACATGTCCCAGATGTGCTGCGGGACTTCGTTCAGCCGGCGCGGCGGGCGCGAAGCAGCCAGAAAGCTCTGCGCCAGGAGCGGCAGATCCTCGAGCCGATCACGCAGTGGCGGCACGTACACGTGAGCGCCGGCGACGCGGTAGTAGAGGTCTTCGCGAAACTCTCCGCGCCTGACCTCGGCGCGCAGGTTGCGGTTGGTGGCGGCGATGAGCCGCACGTCGACGGCGATCGGGCGCGAGCCGCCGAGCCGGCGCACCTCGCGCTTCTCGAGCACGCGCAGGAGCTTCGGCTGCAAGTCCTTGGGCAGCTCGCCGAGCTCGTCGAGGAAGATCGTGCCGCCGCTGGCCTGCTCGAACACGCCGGCGCGCGCAGCGACCGCGCCGGTGAAGGCGCCGCGCTCGTGACCGAAGAGCTCGCTCTCGGCCAGCGTGGGCGCAACGGCGCTGCAGTCGAACACCACGAAGGGCCCCTCGGCGCGGGGACTGGCGCGATGGACCGACTCGGCGACGAGCTCCTTGCCCGTGCCGGTCTCACCCTCGATCAGCAGGCTGAGGTCGGTGGGCGCCACGCGCTCGAGGTCTGCGAAGAGCTCGCGCATCTTGGGGGCACGCCCCAGGAGATCACCGAAGCGATCGTCGTCGAGCTGCTCGCGGTCCACCATCTCCGCCAGCGGGACCACGCTGATCACCGTCTGGCCGAGCTCGAGCTGGACGGCGCCGGAGAAGGTGGCGTCGGTGATGAACGCCTTGCCGTTCAAGACGCCGTTGGTCGAGCCCTGATCCGTCACGCGGATCCCGCGCTCGGTCGAGGTCACGTCGCAGTGCCGGCGCGAGACCGTCTCGTCGGTCAGCACCAGGTCGTTCTCGGACGACGTGCCGATGCGCGCCGAGCCACCCGCCAGATCGAGACTCAGCCCAGCGTCCGGCCCCTTGGTGACCGTGACCCGAACTTTCGGATACTGGACCAAATGGGCGCGCTCACGCGCGCGGGTGACCTCGTTGCTCATCTGCGGCCACATCGATCCTGCCGCGGAACGGGCCAAGTGACAACCGACCCTGACAACGGCCGATTGACACTCGGCTCGCGCGCCGGGCGTTTTGCGCGCCGAGTCAGCGGCTCGCTAGTTGCAGAGGGCCCGCCAATGCTTGCTCGATTCGCCGTCATCTTCATGGTCCTGCTCGCGGCCAGCTGCATCGACGACACCGCCTCACTTTCTAATGGAGCTGCACCCCGACCGATCCCGACGACGCCTCCCAACCCGCCGGCTGCGGTAGGCCAGGGCGGCGAGGCGGGGGCGACGGAGCCGGTCGTCGAACCGTCGGCTGGAGCGGCCGGAGCGGCAGGCAACGGTTCCAGCGCCGGCGCGGGCGGAGTGGAGCTGACGATGGAAGACTGCCAGCCCGTCGGCGAGGTCTGCAACGGCGAGGACGACGACTGCAACGGCATCATTGACGATGAGTGTCCGCTGTCGCTCGCTTGGGACACGTCGGAGCAGTTGCCCGCCATCGGCGACAGCGCAGGCGGCAGTGCGTTCGCGGAGAGCTGCGCCAAGGACGAGGTGCTCGTCGGGCTCAAGGTCGCGACCGGCGCCTGGGTCGATCAGGTGTCGGGCATCTGCCGCAAGTTCGAGCTGAAAGCTACGGACGTTGCGCCCTACCAGTATTCGCTCGCGTTTCTCGAAACACGGGCGCTGGCGGCGCACCCCAGCGAGACCAGCAGCGAGGTCCACGTGCTGCTCTGCGGCGACCACGAAGCCCTGGTAGGGCTGCGCATTTCCCAGCAGAACTACTCCGGGGACGGCGTCCAGAGCGTGGTGATCCCGAGTCTCTGGATCTCGTGCGCCGAGCCCCTGCTGGACCTTGACGCGGACGGCGAGAGCGTTCGCTGGAACGACGCCGTGCAGATCGGGCCCGTGTCGGGCTCCTTCGCCAACGGCACGGCCTGGTTCGCGGAGCAGAAGCTGACGAGCCCTGCCCTCGCCGTCGCGGTGCACGGCAGCGCCGGGTCCTGGATCGATCGCCTGGGTCTGGGCGCGAGCACGATCAGCGCCGCGTTTCGCTAGCCGCCAAGCTTGCGAAACGCGGTCAGACATAGGAGCGCCAGGGTGATGACGAGGATCAGGAAGCGAATCATCTCGGAGCCGCCTCGCTCGTCCTTGGTGAGAGCCATGAAGCTAGACCGAAGTGAGGTCATGACGCGTCGTACCGATCCTTGCCGGCAGGTCCGATCGTGACGTAAGGACCGCCGACGGCCGCGGGAGGAGCGACGGCGTGAACGGGCCGACCGTCGGGCAACCGGGTGCGCAGGACCGGATGCTGCTCGTCGAAGTGCTGGCCGGTCCACTCCGCCACGAGACTCACCATGCGCAGCACCGCTTCGGCGTCGGCGAAGGTCGACGTGGTGAGCTGGAACTGGCCGCCGCGCGCGACGTAGATGCGCGCAGAACCGTTGACCAGCACCTCGGAGACCCTGTCGTCGTCCAGATAGGGCCGAAGGGGGCCCAGCGCTTGGCGCAACGCTTCGCCAGGCACTTCTTCGAGCGTTATCGGCGTGTTCAGACGGCGCTTCTGGGCGGGGACCGGCGAGTGCTCGCCCGGTTCGCGACTGCGCGGCGTCCTGCGGAACGTCAGCTGGTACGAGCCGATGCCGATCGGGGCGCCCCAGGGGATCTCGGTGACGGTGTTGTGCAGCACGAGCCCGCCGGCCAGGGTGCCGTTGCGCGAGGTGTCTTCTACTCTCAGAAGATCCTCGCCCAGGCGCACGACGGCGTGTTTACGCGAGACCTGCTCGTGCTCGAGCGCCAGGTGACAGTCGCGCGCCCTGCCGATCACGATCGATGCCTGCACCGCCAGCACCTGCGTCGAGCGCTTGCCCGTATCCGACGCCAGTATTTCGACCTCGACGTTCATGGGTCCGCTGCCGGCGCATCTGCTAGCAAGGCGTGTTCCAGCCACCGCCCGGCCGGCAGTGTTCGCGGCACGTACCTTGCTCTCGCGCCGTCGAATTCCTTGCCATGTCTCATTCTCTGCCCATGCTCGGTCTGCTGGCCTTCACCGGGACTGCTTCGCTGTGCGAGGTCTTCCGGCACGAAATCCCGAACCGACTGATCGGGGGCGGCCTCGTCGCTGGGCTCGTCCTCAACACCCTGAGCTCGTCGCAACCGTTGCCGGCGCTCGTCCTGGGGCTGCTGGCGGTGGCGCTGGGGGCCGCTGTGGCCGTCCCGCTCTGGCGGCTGGGGATGCTCGGGGGCGGAGACGTCAAGCTCGTCGCCGCTTGCGGTGCGTTCGTCACGCCGCTGCTCATGCTGGGCCTGCTCGGCCACGCGCTGCTCTTGCTCGGCCTCTACGCCATGCTGCTGTTCGCGGTCGAGCAGCGGCTCGGCGAGGCCCTGGTGGCCTCCACCCGCTTCATCCTGGGTTACCCGCAAGAGGCTGCGCCCGGAGCGGGGTCGGTGCTTTCCTTTGCGCCCTCACTGCTCATCGGCGCCATGGTCACCTGGCTGGACTAGAAAAATTGGACGGCATGTCGATCTGACGACCCCTGGTACGTCGTCAGAACAGACCCATGGCGAAGACCGTCGTCGACTATCTGCTGTCGCTGCTGCTTTTGCTCCTGATCGGAGCCGTCACCACCGCCACCCTCGTGTTCGGTGAGGAGGTGACGCAGGCCTGACAGCGACTGAGCCGCTGGCCGGCGTCAGGCCCCGAGGTGAAGCAGGGCCTTGCCGCTGCGCATGTCGAAGGGCACCGAGGTGTGCTCGTGCACGATCTTCCATTGGCCGTCGATCTTGCGCAGGCAGATGGTCGAGCACAGCCAGTTGACGACCGGGTCGGCTCCCTTCCGGCTGCCACCAAAGCGGTTCAGGCTGCGGCAGATCGCTACGTCGCTGCCCGCGATGATTTCGAGCTGATTGACCTCGTAGTCGAGCGGTCGCTCGTAGGCCGCGAGCGCGTCAGCCCAGAGCTTACGCAGGGCTTCGCGACCGTCGTGCCTGAGCGGGGGCACCATGTCGAACGTGGCGATCTCGGGCGCACACAGGCTGATCAGCGCTTCGACGTTCCCGGTGCGGATGGCGAGCACCATCTGATCGATCACACGCTCGATGGCGGCCTCCTCACTCCTGCCGGAAGCGCGTCTCCTCGGCGACTCCCGGACGCGATCAGCTGCAAATGGCATCTTGACCTCCTTGCCGAGAATGAGTGCAAGCGGAATGCCGGGTGAAGCGCGCCTCATGCGGGGCGCTTTTTCAGGGTGTGGCATAGGATGGAGCCATGACGATCTACGTCGCGCTCCTGCGAAGCATCAACGTCGGTGGCCGCCGGTCGCTGAAGATGAGCGACCTCAAGACGCTGATCGAGAAGGCCGGAGGCAGCTCGATCACCACTTATATCCAGAGCGGCAACGCCGTCTTCTCGCATCCGGCGCGCTCGGCGGCGGCGCTGGAAAGCGAGCTCGAGCGCTGCATCGAATCAGCCTCGGGCATGGACGTGCCGGTCGTGTTGCGCAGCGCCGCCCAGTGGGGCGAGATCGTCGCCAGGAACCCATTTCCCAGGGCCGGCGACAAGCAACTGCACGTCGTGCTGCTCAAGCAGCGCGCTCAGAAGGACGCCTTCGCCACGCTCGACCTGAAATCGTACTTACCCGAGGAAGTCGTGGTCGGCACCCAGCACCTCTACTTGCATCTGCCGAACGGCATGGGGCGCGCCAAGCTGCCCCTCGCGCTGGATCGGCGCGGCCCCGTCGGCACCGCGCGCAACTGGACGACCGTCCTGGCTCTCGAGAAGCTCGCGGCCAGCATCCGTTGAGCCGTGAAGCGCTCCGCCGACCTTCACCCACACAAATGTCGGCGCCGAGCATCTCGACGACGCGAGCTCGGCGCGGTTAGCATCAGAGCTTTCGAGGCTGATGAGAGATGCGCTGAGCCGCCGCGCCCTGCCCCAGCTCCTGGCCGTGGTCTGCGCGCTCGCCGGCTGCTCTTCCGAGGAGCCGGTGCCGCCGCCCGAGCGCGTCGAGGTCTTCACGCTGTGGTCGTCACCGGGCGAGACCGAGGCGCTCGAGGAGCTCGTCGCCCAGCACCACGCGCGCAGACCCGAGGCCGAGGTGATCACCACCGCCGAAGGGGTGTTCGAGGCTTACAATGATCGCCTCGAGCAGCGCATGGCGAGCCGCACGCCGCCGTCGACGTTCCAGTCGAATCAGGGCAGGCGTCTCTTGCAGTGGGCGCTCTACAACGGCCAGGACGACAGCCTGTCGCGGCTCACG
>DATLIL010000054.1:0-4130 GCA_035539475.1 Polyangiaceae bacterium | reverse complement strand
CGCCCGCGCCTCCGCTGCCGGAGCTGCTCGCGCTGCTGCCGGAAGTGCCGCTGCCGCTGCCGCCCGAGCTCGCCTTGGAGCTGCTGCCGCCGGCGCCAGCGCCGCCTCCGCCTTGAGCGCCGTCAGCTGCAGCCGATCGCTGTGGGGCGCCCTGGCTTCCCCACTGATCGATCTCGTGAGCGCATGCCAGCGCCAAGAGCACCGCGCCCGTCATAACCCATCGGGGTGAGGGAAACGCCATGCACAGAAAGATACCGGCGCGACACAAGGCATGGATGGCTACTTTCTCTCACTGCGCGGCGTGATTCAGCCAGTTTTGTGGCGCTTTCGTTTCGCAAGCGGCGTTCGTTGCAGGGCGCAGCCAGGGCGGTTTCGAGCTTGTTTCTGCCCGCGTAGCGAACTGCCGCGCTGGCACCGACATTGCAGGCTTTGCACGCGCTGTCATGAAGCACGTGTTGCACGGCCAATCGCTCGAAGCTGCGGGAAGGCGCGCATGGTGAACGCTGGAGTTCTCAGGGCGCCGCCGATCACGCCGCCCGTGCCGCTGCGGGAGGTCGTGCTCGCCGGCCTGCGCCAGCGCCCGAAGCGCCTGCCGTCGAGCTTCTTCTACGACGACGAAGGCAGCAGGCTGTTCCGTCGCATCATGGAGCTGCCGGGTTATTACCTGAGCCGGGCGGAGCTCGAGATCCTCACCACCGCGGCGCCGCGCCTGGCGGGCGCGTTTGCCGGCCGGAGCCTGGTGGTGGCCGATCTCGGCGCCGGTGACGGCAGCAAGACACGGGTGCTGCTCCAGGCGCTGGCCGGTGTCTGTCCGGAGCTCTGCTACGCGCCGATCGATATTTCCATGGGCGCGCTGGACGAGCTCGGACGCCAGCGGGGCCCCGAGCTCTCCGGCGTCGAGCTCGATCCGCTGGTGATGACCTTCGAGGCCGGGCTGCGCGAGGTGGGGCTGCGCCACCCGGGCCATACACGCCTCGGTCTGCTGCTCGGGTCGAACATCGGAAATTTCACCCACTCCGAGGCGCTGCTGCTGCTCGCGGAACTGCACCGCGCCCTGCGCAGCGGAGATCACCTGCTGATCGGCTTCGATCTACTCAAGGATCCCGAGCTGTTGCAGCGCGCCTACGCCGATGACGAAGGTGTGACGGCGGCCTTCAACCTGAACCTGCTCGCGCGTATGAACCGAGAGCTCGGGGCAGATTTCGACGCCGGTGCTTTTCGACACTTTGCCCGCTACGATCCGGGCAAGCAGGCCATGGAGAGCTTTCTGCTCAGCACGCGCGATCAGCTGGTGCGCATCGGACCGGAGTGCATCGGCTTTTCGGCGTGGGAAGCGATGCAGACCGAGATCTCGTGCAAGTACCGCGAGACCGACGTGCTCTACCTGGCACGAAATTCTGGCTTCACGCCCGTGGGCTGGTACTACGACGGGCAGCGCAGGTTTCTCGACGTTCTGCTGCGGGCCGACTCGCCCGGACGCTGATCATGCAAGGCATCGCCATCGCTCCAGCGCATCAGCGCGGCCTCGCCGACCGCTATCAGCGCGTGCGTGCGCTCAGCGAACGCCTGGCCCAGCCGCTGGAGCTCGAAGACTGCGTTGCGCAGTCGATGCCCGACGCCAGCCCGGTCAAGTGGCACCTGGCCCACACCACCTGGTTCTTCGAGACCTTCGTGCTCAGGCGCGTGGAACGCAACTTTCGCGTCTACCGTGAGGGTTGGGCCTACCTGTTCAACTCCTATTACGAGGCCGAGGGCCAGCGCATCGCTCGGGACCAGCGAGGCCTGATCACGCGCCCCACCATGGCGGAGGTGATCGACTACCGCCACGCCACCGACGAACGCATCGAGCGCTGGCTCGCGCTCGACGTCGCGCCGCGCTGGGCGCTCGCGCTGCTCGAGCTCGGTTTGCACCACGAGGAGCAGCACCAGGAGCTCTTGCTCACCGACGTGCAGCACCTCCTGGCGCAAAATCCGCTGGCGCCGCGCTACGTCAAGACCACGGTCGCCGAGTCGGCCGAGCCTGAGCGGCGCTTCATCGCGCACGTGGGAGGCCTCGTCAGCGTCGGTCACGAGGGACGCGGCTTCTCGTTCGACAACGAGCACCCCTGTCACGAGGCGTACCTCGGTCCGTTCGAAGTGGCCGACTGGCTCGTGACCAACGGCGAGTACCGCGCCTTCATCGAGGACGGCGGCTACCGGCGACCGGAGCTCTGGCTGTCGGACGGCTGGGCGCTCGCGCGCCGCGAAGGCTGGGAAAAGCCGCTGTACTGGCTCGAGCGTGACGGCGAGTGGCGCCGCTTCTCGCTGCACGGCGAGCTCGCGCTCGACATGAACGCGCCGGTCTGCCACGTGAGCTACTACGAAGCCGACGCCTACGCGCGCTGGGCCGGCGCTCGCCTCCCGAGCGAAGCCGAGTGGGAGACGCTCGCCCGCGAAGAGGATGGCAACCCGCAGCTCCTCGATCTCGGCACCTTCGTTCCGGTGACCAAAGCCGGCGCCCAGGGTCTCTTCGGCAGCGCCTGGAACTGGACCAGCAGCGCCTACGCGCCGTACCCGGGCTTCTCACCAGCCAGCGGCGCGATCGGCGAGTACAACGGCAAGTTCATGGTCAACCAGCTCGTGCTGCGCGGCGGCTCGTGCTTCACGCCCCAGGGCCACGTGCGCGCCACCTACCGGAACTTCTTCCATCCGCACCAGCGCTGGCAGGTCTCGGGTATCAGACTGGCGCGCGACAAGCGAAGCGCCAGCCTGAGCTAGCTAGGAGCGGTCGAGCCCCTGGCGTGACGCAGGGCAGTCCACTACTAGTCGGCGGACGGCGTCATGATTGTAACGGTCGTTGGTCACCCGTTTGCGGGCAAGAGGACCCTATCGGCCAGCCTCACGAAGGTCACTTCGATGCGCGTGGTCGATGCCGGTGAGGTCAGTGCACTCATTCACCGCAGCTCGAGCGAAGCGGCCCATCGCGCCAGGTCTCTCGTCGAGGCCGGCGCGCTGCTGCCTGACGATCTTTTCGGCAAGCTGCTGGCGGAGCTCGTCGGTGGCGTTGACACAATCCTCGTCGGTCGGCCGCGAAGCTTGGGCGAGATGGAGGCATTCGAGCGCGACTCTCGGTGCACGCCGCTGATCATCCACCTCGAGGCTTCACCAGCGCTCGTCTCCGCCAGGATGACGGCACGAGGACTTCCGCCACCGGAGCCCGAGCATCCCGGGGCGTTTGAACGTCTGACGCTCATGCTCGAGCCGGTACTTCGTCGTGCCTCACTGTCAGGAACACTTCTGTCGCTGGACGCAGCCCTCCCCGTCGCGGAGCTCGTTGGGCCTGCCCGAGAATTCGTCGAAGCGCGCAGGTACGATGGCTAGATGGGTCGATCCGGCCCCTGTCCGCGCGAGTACGACTTCCAGGCGATCCTCGCTGTCGCGATCTTCAGGCCGGAAAAGTTCTTTGTCTTCATGTACGCCAGGAGCGCGTCGAGGCTCGCAACGTCCTTCGGAAAGGCTTCGTCCCGCGTGGCGTCGCTCGCGAGGCTGCCAAGCGGCGACTTTTGGCCCTTTTGCTTCTCGAGCCATTCGTAAAAAGTCGTGAACTTGCTCATGGGAGTTTCGCTCGAGGTCTAGCGCATCCGGGCGGATTCTGGAATGCGGAGAAGTCCGACGCCGCTCCGGAAGCTCGGAGGCTAGCTTTTCGATGCCGTGACCGCCCAAGTCTGGTGGTTGCTCGAGTCCTTCGCGCGTTCAATGAGCTCCTTGCCGAAATCTTTCTCGACCGCGAGCGTGTTGTGGGCGCGACAGCGCAGGGCGATGTTCTCTGCCGTGTCCTCGCCGCCCAGGGCGAAGGCTCGCAGGTGGTGGAGGCTCGAGTCCGTGCGTCTCCCGACAACGCTGGCCCGTCTCGTCGCAGTAAGTGCAACGCCCCTGCAGATCTCGCGGAGACGGCCGAAGAGCCTTATCGACGCCGTGGAATGTACCAACGTCTGTTAGCGTTGCTTGCCAGGCGATGAAATCGCGCGGCCTCCTGGCAATCGGGAATTTCGTTTTTTCGATCGCTCTCTTGCTGTGGGTGCCATTCGCGATCCTGATGAACCTACTCGCGGGTTGGGGCGACCCCACGAGCACAACCCTCGGCCAACATG
>DATLIL010000053.1:0-5350 GCA_035539475.1 Polyangiaceae bacterium | reverse complement strand
AGGTGCGCGTAGCTACCCACGGCGCCGGCGATCTTGCCGACGGCCACTTCCTGGCGAGCGGCGAGCAAGCGCTGGCGGCAGCGCTTGACCTCGGCGAGGTGACCGGCGAGCGCGACACCGAAGGTCACCGGCTCCGCGTGGATGCCGTGAGAACGTCCGATCATCGGCGTCTGCTTGTGCTCACGCGCCCGCGTCGCCAGCGCCTCGATCAGCCGATCGCTGCGCTCGAGCAGGAGATCGGCGGCGCGCACCAGCAGCAACGCGAAGCTCGAATCGAGCACGTCGCTCGAGGTCATGCCGCGATGCAGCCAGCGCGCCGGCTCACCGGCGAGCCGCTCGACGTGGGTCAAGAACGCGATCACGTCGTGACGCGTGGTCTTCTCGATCTCGTCGATCTGGGCGGCGTCGAGCTTCAGGTTCTTGGCGCGGATGCTGGCGGCGGTGCCCTTGGGCACGAGCCCCGCCGTTTCCATCGCCTCACAGCCCGAGAGCTCGACCTCGAGCCAGGTGTCGTACTTGGTTTGGTCGGACCAGAGCGCGGCGAAGATCTGCGGCGTGTAGCGGGGGATCATGACGCCGTAGCGCCTACCATTATCGTTTGCGCGGCGCGAGGGTCCCGGGCTCGCGATAGAGCTCCGTGGGAATTTCCAGCGTGGGCGAGAAGCGGCAGCTCATCGCGCGATACTCGACGCGCGTGCCGTTGCCGCTCGCCAGCGGGACCTGGCGGAACAGCCAGGCGTGCTCCAGGTCGTCCGGGGAAATCAGCGCTGTCTCGGGCGCCTTGGCGCCGGACTCGTTCGTCACTGGATCGACGCCGAAGGCCGCGACGCACGGGTTCTCCGGCGTGCCGTGGAGAACGGCCTCGGCCGTCAGCATCACCCGCGGCGCGTCGACGGCGTCGTTGACGACCACCGGGTGGCGCGTGCCGTGCAAGAAGGGAGCGATCACGCGCGCGCTGCCCTGTCGCTCGGCGCTGCTGCAGGGCAACGGCTGCAGAGGTAGATCGGCCTGCGTCGGCACCCGCTGCGGGGCGTCGATCACGGCGCCTTCGCCACGCAGCGGAAAGATCTGCGCGCTCCCGCCGCGCCCCTGAGCATCGTCGAGCTCGACGTGAAAGGCGGCGCGCCCGTTCGCGTAGGTGATGCCGAAGTCGAGCGTCAGGCCAAATGCCTGCGGTGCGCTCAGGCCCGTGACCCCGGCGTCGAACTTCCAGGCGCCGCCCGCCAGCCGGGCGCGCACGACCGCGGCGCCGCCGCCGTAGAGCAAGATGCCGAGGTGATCGTTGCCCACGCGAGCCATCTCGCTGCGCCCCTGACGCACGGCCGTGGCCGGCCACGGAATGGGCGGCAGCTCGACCACCGAGGAGCCGTCGAGGTAGTACGTCGTCTGGCGGTCCTTGGCGCTCGTGTGTAGCCGCAGGTAGAGGCCCTTCTCGGCGATGCTGACGAGATCGGGCCGCGCTGTCGGCGCGGTGCCCGCCTCGTGCGCCCAGTCGCCGCTCACGGCGGGACCACCGTCGCGCAAGCGCGTCTGAACCACGCGATTCTCGAACAGGTTGTCCCAGGCGACCTCGACGTTCTGCAGCCGCCTCTCGCCGCTCGTCGGGAACGTGTAGCGCAGCGCCGCCGCGCCCTCGATCTGCGAGGTGACCATGAAGGCCTGGGCTTGCGGGCGCGCGCTGGGCGGTAGCAGCGTGACGGTGTCGACCCGTGGCTTCGGGCCGCCGAGGCCGTGATAGACGAAGGCGGACGCCTGATCGAGATCGGCGCCCGGCGCGAACCACGCCACCTTGCCAATGGCCGCGTGTGACGCGTTGGGTAGCTCGCGCACGCCGGGCAGCGGTTTGAACGGGGTGGTGGCGAAGGTGCACTCGAGCGGGGTACGCACGCGCCGTTCGAGCGCCTCGCTCGGAACGGCGTCCGGCGGCGCCATCAGGCCGAGCTCTTCGTCGGCCTGCCCGCCCCAGCCGATACGCGATAACTCGTGACCGACGACGCAGCCTTCCGGTGCGCACTGCACCGGCATGTCGCACTGGTCGTCGTCCGGACAGAGCTTGATCGGCAGCCGCCCGGCGCGCTCCCAGGTGGCGCCGCCGTCGAGCGACTCCCAGACCTGACCGAGCCCGGGCGAGAGCGCGAGCACGCGCGTGCCGGCCACGCCGAGCAGCGCCGGCTCCTCCGGTGGCTTGGCCACGGAGAGCACGCGCCCCTGCTCGTCGGCGACGACCAGCGTGCGCGAGCGATAGCGCGAGAGAACGATACCGACAGTGCCGTCCTCGGCGGGCACCAGCGCGTCCGCACGCGTGCCGTCGGAGCTGTCGCCGTAGTCGTTGTCGCGTGCGCCGCTGAGATCGAGCTCCTCCGGCTCGAAGCTCTTGCCGCCGTCCTTGGACAGGAACAGGGCCAGCTGCCCGGTCTTGCCACTGCGCCCCAGCGCGTAGGCGACCTTGCCGCCCTGCGCGAAGGCCAGAGCCAGAGCGCTGTCGATCAGCGAGGGCGTCGCCGACGCGCCGAGCTCGATGGCAGGCAGCTGCGGTTTGCGCTCGTCGAGCTCGGCTTTGGCCGCCTTCTTCTTGCCGGCCTTGGCCTGGCGGCGGTGGTGCACACCGCTCGCCGCGCAGCCGGGCCCCGTCGCCGCAGCGGGGCAGACGCCGCTGACGATCAGCTGGCCTCCGGCACCGAGCGCCATGCGCAGACCGGCGAGGCTGCCGTGCGGGGTGTAAGGCTCCTTTTCGAAGCGCCGTCCGCCGTCGTCACTGCGAAAGACTTCTATGGGCTGGCTGGCGTTCTCCGCGCTGCTGCGAAAGCAGGCCAGCGTGACGTAACGCTCGAACGCTGCCAGCCTCACGTTGCGACAACCCTTGGCATCTGCCAGGGGCGCGCTCTCGAGCGGCTTGTCGAGCTTACCGCGCAGCAGCGACCAGTTGCGCTTGCCGTCCTCGCTGGGCTCGGCCTCGAGGTACTCACCGCCGGCGATCACGGCACGGCCCTCGGCCAGGGCACCCGCGTCGGGACCGCGCGGCGGAGCCAGGGTCTCTATCGGGCGCGGTTGCGTCACCTCGACCGGGACAAGCGCCGGCTGCTTGCCAGCGTCGAAACGCAGCGGACCGAGCGGCGTGAGCACGCGCACGACGCCCGAACTGGCATCGCGCTCGAGCGCGAGGGCTCCCTGCGGCGGCGCGGCCACGGCGCTGAAGCTCACGCCCTTGTCGCTGCTGACCCACAGCTTTTCGGGGACTGCCAGCGCGAGCGCCTGGCCGTCACGCCCGATCTCCACGTCGACGAAGGTCTGATCATCGGGACCCGTGTTCTGCCACGAGGCTCCGGCGTCACTGCTGCGCACGAGCTTGCGATCGATGCGCACGGCCAGCATCGCACCGCCGCCGGCGGCGACCTTGGCCAGACGATCGAACGGCGCGCTCGAGCGCACGAACACACCCAGCGGGTCGCGCGCCTCGTAGCTCGTACCGCTCTTGCCCACGAACCAGAAGCTCTTGTCCGGTCCGCGCAGCACCGCGACCAGATCTTCGGGCGCCAGCGAAGCCCCGGCCTCGAGCCGCTTCGAGCGCGGATCGTAGAGCCAGCGTTCACCACGCTTGCCGACCATCAGCACGCGACCGTCAGCGAGCTCTTCGCGCGCTTCGACGCGCGCCTGCTGCTCGGGGTGGTAACGCCAGCTCGCTGGCGAGACATAGGAGCCGCCGAGGTCGGCGGGCGGCGGCAGGATCGCGGCCGCATTGCGCCGAGAGGGATCCCCGCTGCACGCCACGGCGGCAGCAGCAGCCAGCAACATCGGAATGGAGACCGAGGCGCGCACGAAGGCCAAGCCTAGCGCCTCATGAGCGCCGCAGCACGATGAGGGCGATCTCCGGCGGTACACCGAGGCGCAGCGGCGGCCCGCTCGTCCCCAGGCCTCCGTTCACGTAGAGCTGGCTTTTTCCCCGGCTATGCAGGCCTTGCGACGCCTGGCCGGTGAGCCGCGCGAAGTTCAGGTACCGGGCCAGAAACGGCACGGCGAGCTGACCGCCGTGGGTATGACCCGACAGCGTGAGCTCCACGCCACGGTCCGCGGCGGCAGCGAAGGTGGACGGATAGTGGGCGAGCAGGACCGTGGGCACGCCGCTCGGCCTGCCCGCGAGCGTTTGCTCGAGATCGGCGCGCCCGGCGTAAGCGTCGTCGATCCCCGCCACCACGAGGCTTGCGCCGTCGCGTTCGACGAGCCGCCAGGCGTTGCACAGCACCCGCACGCCGCGCTGTTCGAGCGCGGCGATGAGTGCCGGCGCGTTCCACTGATCGTGATTGCCGAGCACGGCCAGCGTGCCGCCCGGCGCCTCGAGCGCGCCGGTGACCCGAGCAGCGTCCTCGTAATAGGCCGTGCCGCTCGTGACGAAGTCACCGGTGACGACGGCGAGATCGGGCGCCAGGGCGTTGGCCCGCCGCGCCCAGTCGAGCCCGCGCTCGAGGCGATCGAGGCTACCGATGTGCAGGTCGCTGAGCTGCGCGATGCGATAGCCGTCGAAGGCAGGGCTCAAACCGGCGATCGGCACCTCGATGGTGCGGATGCACAGGCGACGGCGCCTAAACCAGAGCGCGTAAGCGCTGATCAGGAGCCCGCAGGCGTACGCCGCGAGCAAGACGTGGGTCGGCGCTGGCCGCAGGACCAGCCAGACGACGAACGCCAGCGGCAAGCCGACGAGACCGAACAGCGTGGCGCCGAAATGCAGGAACAGCGGCTCGTCGAAGAGCCGGACGCGCCAGCGCGCGCGCGGCGGATCCGACCAGATCGTGCGCGCGCGACGAGCAAGCGCCCACCAGGCCAAAGCACCGAGGGAACCCGCCAGCCACCACGGCAGGAAGGCTCCCAGCGCCCCGACGAACACGAGCTGAGACGTGCCCGTCAGCGCGATCGCGACGAGCAGTCGGACGAGTCTGTAGGCAGGCCGGGGAGCCCGGCTCAGCCGCCCTCGACCAGCGCGAGCAGCTTCTGCTTCGTGGTCAGGCCGACGTGCTGAGCGGCGCGCTCGCCGTTCTTGAACACCATGATGGTCGGCACGCCGCGAACGCCGTACTTGCCAGCCGTGATCGGCGAATCATCGACGTCGAGCTTGCCCACCTTCACCTTGCCGTCCAGATCGTTCGCGATCTGGTCCACGATGGGGGCCAGGGCCTTGCAGGGTCCGCACCAGGTCGCCGTGAAGTCCACGAGCACAGGCACATTGGAAGACAGGACTTCCTTTTCGAAATTCAGATCGTTGAACAGGTGAACCTTCTCAGACGCCATGTCTTCCTCCGCAAAACGGAACGAGTCCGTGGAACATAATGCTTGCGGGTGCTTCGGCAAACCCCCCCAC
>DATLIL010000052.1:0-14117 GCA_035539475.1 Polyangiaceae bacterium | reverse complement strand
TCGTAGAAGAGCTCGAGCCACGTGACACGTTTGTGCACCCCGAGCGCGGGGCTGTGCAGGAACGGCCGGTGGAACCAGCGCTTGTGCATCTGGATCCCGTAGTTATCACTGAGGAGCTGGAGATTGCACCATGCGCTACCGAAACGCCTTGGTTTCTTCTGCCGTCGCCTGCGCCGCGGCCCTGCTCTGGTACTGCGTGGCGCCGAGCCCGAGCGAGAAGAGCGCGGCCACCGCCAAGCGGGCCTTCGTGGGAGAGCCGACGAACGGTGACCAGGTCCCCGTCAACGACTACATCGCAGTCGATCAGTTCGGCTACCGCCCCGAGATGAACAAGGTGGCCGTGCTGGTCGACCCTCAGTCCGGCTGGAATGCGAAGGACGCCTACGTGCCCGGCAGCCCGCTCGAGGTGCGGCGCTGGGCCGACGGCTCGATCGTCTTCAGCGGCGCGCCGGTACCCTGGAAGCAGGGCGCCACCGAGGCGAGCTCCGGCGACCGAGGCGCCTGGTTCGACTTCTCTGCGGTGATGGAGCCCGGCTCCTACTTCATCTTCGATCGCAAGAACGGCGCGCGCTCCTACCGCTTCGACATCGGGCCCGACGTGTACCGCGACGTGCTCAAGGCCTCCATGCGCATGTTCTATTTCAATCGCGCCAACTACGCCAAGACCAAGCCGTTCGCTTGCGTCGGAAAGAGGTGCTGGACCCAGCGCGCCGACTACGTGGGAGCGAGGCAGGACAGCGAAGCGCACAGCGTCACGGCGCGCACGGACAACAAGACCAAGCGCGACCTCAGCGGCGGTTGGTGGGACGCGGGCGACACCAACAAGTACGTGACCTTCATCGAGGTGGTCATTCATCAGCTGCTCAGCGCCTACGAGGCGAAGCCGCATGCTTTCGGCGACGACTTCGGCATCCCCGAGTCCGGCAACGGCCTCCCCGACCTGATCGACGAGGTCAAGGTCGAGCTCGACTGGCTGAAGAAGATGCAGGCCAAGGACCTCGACGGCGGCGCGCTGCTCAAGGTCGGCGACGTCGACCACATCGACAAGTTGCCCGAGGACGCCACGTCAGCGCGCTTCTATTACCCGGCGCCGTGCTCCTCGAGCACCATCACCGTGGCTTCCGTGTTCCCCCACGCAGCGCTCGTACTGCGCGGCTTCGAGCCACTCAAGGCCTACGCGGAAGAGCTCAAGTGGCGCGCCATCGCCGCCTGGGATTGGTATCAGGGGCACCCCAAGAGCGATTCTTGCGACGACGGCACGATCAAGTCCGGCGACGCCGATCGCTCACTCGACGAGCAGAACGGCGTCGCGGTGGTGGCGGCAGTCTACCTCTTCGCGCTGACCGGCGAGGAGCGTTACCAGAACTACGTGCGCGAGAACTACGAAAAGACCCGACCGTTCTCGGAGGATCGCTGGAGCGCCTACGACGCCGACCAGGGCGACGCCCTGCTCTTCTACACCACGCTGCCGAAGGCCGATCCCGAGCTCAAGGCGAAGATCCTGGAGCGAAAGACCTCGGAGGCGAAAAACGTCGAGATCTACGGCTTCAAGCCCGACCTCGACCTCTACCGCGCCTACATGCGGGACGAGTCGTACCACTGGGGCAGCAACCAGATCCGCGCCAACTTCGCCAACACCAACTACGACCTCATCCAGTACAAGCTGGTCGACGCCGACGCGGCGCGGGGCGTGATGGAGCGCGTCACGGGACTGCTCAACTCGTTCCACGGCGTGAACCCGATGCGGACCGTCTACCTCACCAACATGTCGGCTTACGGCGCCGAGCGGAGCGCGAGCGAGATCTTCCACTCCTGGTTCCGCGACAAGGATCGCCGCTACGACAGCGCCCAGAAGTCCGAGCTCGGCCCCGCCCCCGGCTACGTTCCGGGCGGCCCGAACAAGGACTACTGCAAGGACGCCGACCCCAAGGAGAACCGCTGCGCCAGCTCGGCGCTGAAGAAGCAGCCTCCGCAAAAGGCGTACCTCGACTTCAACACCGGCTGGGAACCCAAGAACGAACACGACAAGTCCTGGGAAATCACCGAACCGGCCATCTACTACCAGTCCGCGTACGTCAAGCTGCTCTCCAAGTTCGTGGATTGATTTGGGGAACACACCGGTCACGTCACCGCCTGCCGCTTTGCAGGGCCCGGACGTGAGGGGCCGCAAAGGCGCACAGACGCGACGTCCGATCACGACTCTGCGAGTTTGATGTTCCTGCCTGCCCCTCCCCCTATCACCCGCCTTTCATTCGCGACCTTGGGTGTCGGGTTCCTGACTGTGGATCGCGAGGCCTGCGTCAACAGGCCGAGCTGGAACCACCTCGTGGGTCTTGCCCAAAGCAGATCACGATCCGCGAACGAGGCCCGAGTCACAACAAGCTGACCGAACAGGCGCCGCTTGCTCGAAGAACACCCGGAAGGCCAAGCGCTATGCGCAGCCACTCCGCAAAACAAGAACAAGAAGTTAGGCCGCGCGCAGCGCGGTCTAACTTCGGCGGGCGCTGACCTGGTACTCGAAGAGTTCCTTCTTCGAGTTGCGCTTGCGTACGGTGCGGACGGCGACGGCTTCGAAACCGAGACGTGAGAGCTCGGCAGCAAGCAGGCGCTCCGTGGGGACGGCAATGCCGTAGAAGGTGGAGTTGCCGACGATGTAGTGAACCTCGCCGCCGCGAATGAGCAGGCGCTGCACGGCAGCCAGGTGCTGCGCCATGTCTTCGAAGTAGCGCTGCACGTAAGTCGCCATCAGCGGGCCGCTCACTGGCTTGTCGCGGATGGCGGCGAGCACTGCCGCGAGCTCATCGGGGATGGATGCCCGCGCCGAGGTCCACTCCGAGAGGCGGCTGGTCGCGATGCCCCAGGTGCCCCCGATGGCACGCCAGTCGAGCTCTCCCGCCTGCCGTGCCTCGCTGAAATGGCCCAGCCAGTAAAGGTAGGGACGCAGCTCGCGCACGTACGACATGCGGTTCGGATACGGCGGCGAGGTGACGAGCAGATCGAACGGCCGGGGCTGTGAGCCAACGGACGTGTCGAGGAAGCGCGCGTCCGCGAGCTCGACGCGAACCGGGGTTCGAGGCTGTGCGGCGCAGGCAGCGAGCACGCTGGCGAGGTCGGCGATGAACTGGGAGTAATCCCCGGGGGACGTCTGTTCGCGGGCGCTGCCGAAGGACATCGACTGGTGATCGAAGGCGGCGTTGGAGAGCGCAATCAGCGTGCGGCAGAAGGCAACGTAGAGCAGCGTCTGCGCTGGACGGGCGCCCACGGCGTCGATGCCGGCCTTGAGCGCGCAGAGCAGCTCGAGCCGGCTCGGCGTCCACCAGCGCTCGATGTTGCGCAGTGCCGGCGGGTCGCAGCGGGCCGCGCCGGGCGAGCGCACGGCGCCGGCGAGCCAGCTGCCGACGCGCCAGGCCTCCTCGATCTCTCCTGCGGCGTAGTGTGAGACCTTGGCGCGCCCGAGCCAGATCAGGAACGGATTGATGTCGAAGGCCCAGGCCTCGAGCCCGAGCTCGGCGGCGACGAGCGCGGTCGTGCCGCTGCCCGAGAACGGCTCCAGCACGCGCGAGCCCGGGCGCACTCGCAAGAGGTCCTGGATCAGCTCGACGGAATACGCCGGCGTCAGCCGCAGCCAGCCGTGCCGTCCGTGCCGCCGATTCTGGCGAAACGTGAGCTCGCTGCGGCGACCGACGCCAGCGAGTGCGCCGTTCACAGCCCGGGTTCTGAGCTGCGGCCCACCGCGCGGCGCGCCCGCGCTTCGAGGTCGTTCAGCGAGCCACCGCCGAGCTGCGCCAGGAGCGCCTCGTCGACGTGGTCCTCACTGGCGTGCACGTTCACTTCCTCGATCTCGATGGGCTCGCCGTTGTTCGGCTCGTCCTCGAAACCCAGCACGTGATCGAAGAGCGTGTCGGCGTCGGCGAAGGCCCGCGCGATCGGGCCGAGCTCGGCGTCGTCGGCGACCGTACTCAGGCCGAGGCGCGTGGCGATCGCCAGCGTCTCGCGCACGCCGCGACCGCTCATTGCCGCCGCCGGCACGAGCGGCGTGTTTTGCTCGAGCTTGAGCCGCCGCCGGAAGCGCTCCGTGTTCAGCGCGCCCTTCATGTCCTGCTTGTTGGCCTGCACCACGAGCGGCACCGGCGTCTTGCGCTGGCGCATCGAGACCTTGAGCCGCGCGAAGGTGCGCAGCGTATCGGGCATGCCCTCGGGTGTCGCGTCCCCGACGAACACGACCACGTCCGCGTTCTCGACCAGCGGGCGGCGCCGGTAGTTGCGTTCGATCTGGCCGGGCACCGTGATGAGCTGCAGGCGCAGTGAGGTGCCGTTCTTCTTGGGTCCCTCGACCTCGAGCCAGTCGAAGAACATCGTCCGCCCCTTGAGCTCGGCCGGCGTCACCATCTCGCTGCGACGTTCCGTCGGAACGATCTCGCAGATCCGTTTCAGGTTGGTCGTCTTGCCGGCCATGCCGGGCCCGTCGTAGACGACGCGAACGATGTAGGCTCCGCGCTCCGAGTCGAACGATGCCATTCCCAGCCAGTAGCTCGGCTGTGGGCAGCCACCAAGCTTTTCACGGCACCGGTCCGGCCGCGGGCGCCGCCGGACCGGTGAAGACTCCATCATCTTGCAGAGTTGGCCGCGCAGCCCTCGCCTGCCACATCACTTTTCGGCAGCGCGGACCTTTGCGCTCCTCTCGGAACGCTCAGCCGCTCAGCGACGGCGGGGTAGCCGCAGGATCTTGGCGCCCGGATCGGGATCGACCGGGGGCAGCGCCAGCACCAGCCGCTCGATCACACCTACCGCGTGCAACATGGCGCCGAGCGCGATGGGCTCGGACACCGGATCGCTGAACAGCAACGTGAGCACGTAGATGCTGGCGAAGGGACGCGCCAGAGCTTCTTCGCCGGAATCGAGCGTGAGGCGCACGGTGTGGCCGTGTGCGCGCCTGAGCTCATCGGCGCGCTGCTCGCGCAGCTCGACGACGGCTCGCTCCAGGACCTGATTCGCCGCGGTGCCGACGCTGCCCTGCACGATCGAGGCTCCCCAGATCACGGGCGAGTCCAGATCGAAGACGAAGGCCCGACTCGCGCCTGCCCGCTGTGCGAGCGCGCCGAGCTCCTCGTCGAGCCGCTGGCGGGCCGTGTCCACCGGAGTCGCCGGCGCGGCGCTGGCCGAGGCGGCCTCGTCGATCGTGGTGCGGAACGTGGTGCACAGCGCGCTCAGCCGCGAGCCCAGCCCGGAGCGATCGGCCTGAGCTTCGGCGAAGCGCAGCACCACTCGGGTACTGCCACCGCCGATGGCTTGCCAGATCAGTCGCTCGTCGCTGGGCTCGGCGCCGCCGAGCTGCAACCAGGCGTCCTCTGCGGCGAGCTCACGCTGAACGAGCTCGAGAAATCGGAGCAGCGCTGCCTCGGCCATGGATCAGCGCAGAGTCTATCACCTTCCCGCGCGGCGGGCGCAAGACCGGCTCACTCACCGAGGGTGGCGCGCAAGAACCAGTCGTGCTTCTCGAAGTCGGTGACGATTTGCGTGAGCAGGTCCACGGTATCGGTGTCGGCCGCCCGCTCCGCCACCGAGCGCGACTCACGCACGCCCTCGAGGTAGCTCTCGAAACGCTCGGCCAGGAGCCTGACATGCTCGAGATCGCGGGTGGTCTGCTGGGGATATTCCGCAAGGCGAGAGACCCCGGCCACGTGGCGCACGGTCCCGAGCGCTCGGCCGCCCAGGGTCACGGCGCGCTCGGCGATCGCGTCGTTGTGGGCCGCCAGGCTGACCGCGAAAGTCTCGAACAGCGGGTGGAGCGCGGTGAAGTTCGGGCCCTTGATGTTCCAGTGCGCCACCTTGATCTGGCTGTGCAGGTCGAGGCCGTCGGCCAGGCGCGCGTTCAGGCTCTCCACGATGCGGGCGCGCTTCTCCTCGGGCAGCTGGCTGGGGCTCTTGTACATGGGCTTGTTTCTCCTCTCTTCCCGCTCACCGTAGGTCCGCCCCAACGATAGTTCAACTCGTTTAATTCTCAGAATGTGATAGCACAGGACTATCATGAACTATCGCCTGCTGCCCTTCTCGCTGCGCCAGCTGCAGTACATGGCGGCCGTGGCGGAGGCGCGCAGCTTTCGCCGTGCGGCAGAGCTCTGTCACGTCTCGCAGCCGACCCTGAGCGCGCAGGTCGCCGAGCTCGAGGGCGCACTCGGCGTGCGACTGTTCGAGCGTGACCGGCGGCGTGTGCTGCTCACGCCGGTCGGCGAGGAGCTCGTCGCGCGCGCCAGGCGCGTACTGCTCGAAGCCAGCGAGCTCTCGGCAGCGGCGACGCGCGGACGCGATCCCCTGAACGGCACGTTGCGCCTGGGCGTGATCCCCACGATCGCGCCTTACCTCCTGCCCGACCTGGCCGCACCGCTGCGCTCGCGCTTTCCGCGGGCGACGCTGATCTGGATCGAGGACAAGACGAACAAGCTCGTCGCCGAGCTCGAGGCCGGCAACCTGGACGGCGCACTCCTGGCGCTGGAAGCCGATATCGGTGATCTCGAGCACGAGGTGATCGGCAAGGACGCCTTCGTGCTGGCGGCGCCGCGCGAACACCCGCTGGCAAAAGAGCGCGGCCGGCTGCGCCTCGAGGCCCTGGGCGGACAGCGTGTGCTCCTGCTCGACGACGGCCATTGCTTCCGCCAGCAGGCGCTCTCCGTTTGCACGCAAGCCAGCGCCGAGGAGCTCGAGTTTCGCGCGACCAGCCTGTCCACGCTGACGCAGATGGTCGTCTCGGGCGCCGGCCTCACCCTGCTGCCCAGCATCGCGCTGGCCGCGGAGAACCGCCGCGGTCAGCTTGCCATCCGCAGCTTCAACCGGCCGGAGCCAGGGCGAACACTGGCCATGGTCTGGCGTAGAGGCTCGGCGCTCGAGTCGGCATTGCGCCCGATCGCGCGCGCCATGCGCGAAGAATACGTCAAGCTGGCTGGGCGCGACGCGCCGGCGCCAGCGCCGAAAGCTTCCGCCAAACGATGACGTGGCCGGCGACGGCCGCGACCACCAGCACCGTCGGCAACCACACGTAGGGGAACTCTGTGACCCAGCCGTTCACGTGCGCCGGATCACTGCCGAAGGCCTGCATCATCGGCGACGCCATGAACGCCACCACGGCGATCACGCACAGGGCCGCGATGCCGTACAGATTCCAGCCGACCAGCAGCCAGCGCGGCGCCGCTCCACGCGCTGCAAGCGCCCCGATGACGATGGCCGAGCTGCCGGTCACGATGTCGAAGTTGTAGCCGGAGAACGACATCTCGTGCGGCATCACGCCTTCGATGGCTGCCTGGTGCATCACGAGCTCGAGCGGCAGGCGAAAGCCCTGCACGGCGATCAGCACCCAGAGCGGCAGAGAGCCCGCCAGGCGCTCGCCGTTCTTGCCCAGGCCGAGCCAGAGGCCGAGCGAGATCACGGCCAGGAACATCAGCCCCATGGGCGGCGGTCGCAGATCGAAGCGGCCGAGCAGTCCCGAAGCGGCGACAGCGCCGGTGAGCCCCAGCCACAGGGCAGCGCCGACGAGGGAGCCGAGCACGACCGACCGCTGGCGCGTCGCCAGGTACTGACCCAGGACGAAGAGCAACGCGACGACGATGGCGATGGCGGGAATTCCGAACAGGACGAGGGGTGACGCGGCCATGACTGAGCTCCTTTTCGCTAACTTTACTTTTTAATAGCAGTAGCTATACTAATGTCAACCAACGTGACGGAACGCCGGAATTACCGCCAGTTCTGCGGCGTGGCCCGCGCGCTCGATCGCGTGGGCGAGCGCTGGACGCTGCTGCTCGTGCGCAACCTGCTGCTCGGGCCCAAGCGCTACGGCGAGCTGCTCGAGAGCCTGCCGGACATCACCACGAACCTCCTCGCCAAGCGACTGCGCGAGATGACGGAGCTCGGCTTGATCGAGAAGAAGCAGGACCACTACGCGCTGACCGAGAGCGGCGCCGCACTCGAGCCCGTGATCATGGAGCTCGGGCGCTGGGGTGGCCGCTTCCTCACGACTCCCGAGCGCGATGATCGGCTCGACATCGGCTGGGGCCTGCTCTCGATGAAGCGGCGCTACGCGGGCGGCCTGAAGCTCGTGGCCGAGCTCCGCGTCGACGACAGGACGTTCGAGCTCTCCTTCTCGCCGACCTATCTCTCGGTGCAGGAGCGGCCGGCCACGTTACCGGAGGTGACGCTACAGGGCAGCACGGCAGCGTTTCGAGCGCTGTTCTGGCTCGGTGTCCCCTTCGAGCGTCTGCGCGCGGAGGGTGAGCTCGTCGCGAGCGGTGAGATCGAGACGCTGCTCGGTGCCTTCACGCCGCCGCCCAGCGCAGCCCCCGCCGCTGGAGCTCCTGCAAAAAGCTCGGCGGTGGAGCCGCCTCGGCGGAAATCGCGGGCAGGACGAGCTTCCAGGCGTGGAGCATGAGCCGTACTCCGTCGGCGGAGCCGCGCTCGCCGTAGCGCGTGTCGCCGACCAGTGGATGCTCGATGGCATAGAGATGGACCCGGATCTGGTGACGGCGACCGGTGTGGAGCTCGACCTCGAGCAGTGACGAGCTCGCCCCGCGCTCGAGCACTCGAAAGCCGGTGCGTGAAGGCTTGCCACGCTGATCCACTCCCATGCGCCCCGAGCCAAACTCGCGGATGGGCATGTCGATGACGTCGCTATCGAACTTCAGCACGCCGTGCACGAGGGCCAGATAGGTCTTTTTCACGGTGCGAGCCTCGAACGCTTTACAGAGCTCGCGGTGCGCGTCCGCGCTGCGGGCGAAGACGAGCGCGCCGGAGACCTCCTTGTCCAGGCGGTGCACGACCCACAGGCGCTCGCCGCGTTCGGCTTCGAGCAGCCGCTGCACGCTGGGCACGGTGATGTCGCGCTCGGGGATGGTGGCGAGGCCATCCGGCTTGTTCACCAGCAAGAGGTCCGCGCTCTCGTGCAAGACGGCGATGCCATGGCTCATGCCTTGCGCCCGTCCTTGCGCCGCACCGAGAGGAGCGCGATCTTCGTCGGGTGGTTGAACGGTGCGGGGTCGGCCGGCAGCTTGGAGGACTCGTCTCGCAGCAAGCCCACGACGTCGTCAGGCACGGGCACGGTGCGCTCGAACGCGAGGTAACCGTCCTGGCAAGCGCGCTCGATCATGGCCATGTGCTCGGCGCCGGACACGAACAGGGCGTTGTTCACCAGTACCAGGTAGCCGCCGTCTGCCACCAGCGGGCGGGCCTTGTTGAGCAGCCGCTCCGCATCACCGACGAGATCAACGCGCCCGCCCGACGTGCTGGCGAAGAACGGAGGATCGAGCACGACGCAGTCGAACAGCCGATTCTGGCGTCGCAGATCCGAGCTGACCCCGAAAAAGTCTCCGACCACGAAGTCGCGCCGCGCGACCGGGAAGCCGTTGAGCGTGTACGAGGTCTTGGCCTGGTTGAGGAAGGCACGGTGCTTGTCGACGTGGACCACCTCGCGCGCGCCGCCGGCCACGGCCGCGACACCCAAGCTGCCCGTGTAGGCGAACGTATTCAGCAGCGTCTTGCCGGAGAGCTCGCTCTTCAGCCAGGCGCGGAGCTCGCGCGTGTCGAGGTAGAAGCCCGCGTCCTGATGCAGCCTGAGATCGAGCGCATAACGCACGCCATTCTCGCTGATGCGGCGCTCGAGCTCCGCCTCGCTGCCGAGCAGCAGCTTGCCACGGCGGAGCTCCTCGTCGTCGCCGCGCCGTTTCCAGAGCGCCGAGCGCACGAAGGGCAGAACCTCACGCAGCGAGAGCACGAGCGCGGAGAGCTCCTCTTCGCCGACGCTCGAGACGGCGTGGGTGGTGAGCACCAGGCTGCGCCCGAAGAGCTCCAGCACGAGCCCCGGAGCCCCCTCGCCGTAACCGTTGAAGAGGCACACCGCGGCGTCGTGAGGCGGCACGAGCAGCGATTGTCGCCGCAGCACCGCGGCCCGAACGACGTCGCCGAGACTTGACGGAGAGGCCATGATCTCGCGCACCGTAGCCGCAGCCCGCGCCCTGTGCCATGGTCCGCCGCGATTCACGAGGCCCCGCCCATGCAGCTCAAGTACGGAACCAACCCCCATCAGAAATTTGCCACCGTCGAGCCCCTCGACCCGAGCCGTTCTCCGCTCGAGCTCTTGAACGGTACGCCCTCGCTGATCAATTTCCTCGATGCCCTCAATGCCTGGCAGCTCGTGCGCGAGGCCAGGCTCTCGCTCGGCCTGACGGCCGCAGCCAGCTTCAAGCACGTCTCACCGGCCGGCGCCGCGGTCGCGGTCCCGCTCGATGACACCCTACGCCGCGTCTACGAGGTCGAGGACAAGGAGCTCACGCCCTCTGCCCTCGCCTACGTTCGCGCGCGCGGCGCGGACCCGAAGAGCTCCTTCGGTGACTTCGTGGCGCTCTCCGACGTCGTGGACAAGGGCACCGCCGAGTTTCTGAAGGGCGTCGTCTCCGACGGCATCATCGCTCCCGGCTACGAGCCGGCTGCCCTCGAGATCCTCAAGGCCAAGAAGAGCGGCGGCTTCATCGTGATGCAGGCCGACGGCTCGTTCGAGCCGCCCGAGCGCGAGTCGCGCGAGATCTTCGGTATGCGCCTGACGCAGGACCGCAATGCGCACCTCGTGACCGCCAAGGATCTCGAAAAGGTCGTGGTCGGCTCGCTCGACGCCGACGCGGTGCGCGACCTCCTGCTCGGCCTGATCACGCTCAAGTACACGCAGTCGAACTCGGTGGGCTACGCCGTCGGTGGTCAGATGATTGGCATCGGCGCCGGACAGCAGTCGCGCGTCGACTGCACCAAGCTCGCCGGCGCCAAGGCCGCCGCCTGGCACCTGCAGCGCCACCCCAAGGTCCTGGCGCTGCGCTTCAAGCCCAGCATCAAGCGCCAGGAGCGCATCAACTTCCGCGTCCGCTACATCGAGGGTGACCTGACCAAGTTCGAGCGCGAGGCTTTCGCCGCCGCGCTCGACGCTCAGGTCGAGCCGCTGAGCGCGAGCGAGCGCCAGGACTTCCTGGCCAAGGTCGAGGGCGTCAGCCTGGTCTCGGACGGCTTCATCCCCTTCCGCGACAACATCGACCAGGCCAGCAAACACGGCGTCCGTTTCATCGCCCAGCCCGGCGGCTCCAGTCGCGACGACGAGATCATCGCCGCCTGCAAGGACTACGGCATGGCGATGGCCGTCACCAACCTGCGCCTCTTCCATCACTGACCGCTCGCCTCCGGCGCCTCAGCGCCAGGCCCGCGAGCACGAGGAGTGCAAGGCCACCCGACGAGTCGACGCGACGCGAGGGAGCGCGGCAACTGCACCCGCCGTCGTCGGCGCTCGAGCCGCCGCCTGATTCGGCCCCGCCGTCGGAGGAGGAGCGACCACCGTCGCCGCCCGGCCCTGCCGTCATGCCGGGGCTTCCTGCCGCGTAGTCGTTCCCTCCTGCGCTTTCGCTGGCGCCAGCCACGCCGCCGGGGCCGAGCTCACCGTCGCCGGCGCCACCCGTTGCCGGCGCACCGGCGTGACTCACGACGCTGACGCCCGCAGCTCCACCATCCGTGGGCTCGCTGCCGCCTCCACCAAGGCCGGGGTCGGGCTCTCCAGCGCTTCCACCGTAAGACGTGCCTCCAGCTGCGCCGGCAGCCCCGTCGCTCGTCCCTCCTTCGCCACCCACGCCACCGCTGGCGCTGGTGCCGCCATTGCCGCCCGTCACACCGCCGCTACCGCCATTGCCGCTCACGCCAGCCGTCCCGGCGATGCCGCCGATGCCGCCCATACCGGCGCTCCCGCTCGTCCCGCCGTCGCCGGCCGTGCCGCCCATACCGGCGCTCCCGCTCGTCCCGCCGCTCCCGCTGGTGCCACCGCTGCCGCCGCTGGCCGCCGCAACGTCGATCGTCACTGCGGTCAAGAAACGCTGCGGACGATCGAGGTAGCGGGCAATCTTCGTGTCTTCGACCTGCAGGTCGATCGTGTAGCTGCCGACGGTCGTGGGAGTGCCGCTCATGGTTCCCGTCAAGGAATCCAGCGTGATGCCATCGGGTAGCGTCCCACTCGCAATGGACCAGGTGTACTGGCCATTGCCGCCCCACGCCTTGTTGGGGCGCAGAAAAGCGACGCCTTGTGTCGCGCTCTGCTTGCTGCCCAGCGTCGTGATCGCAACGCCCTTCTGTGCCGCAACCTTGTTCGCCAGCGTGCTCTTCAGCCCGGCCAGGCTCGCGTCGTTGTGCTTACTTTCGAGCTCGAACGGATCGGTGACGAGATTGTAGAGCTCCTTGTCCCCCGTCGCGTACTCGACGTACTTCCACTCCTGTCCGCCGCTGCGCGTGCGAACGCCAGCGAAGACCTCCGCCGGCAGGGACGGGTAGCCGGAGCCGAAGTGCTCGATGAACATCGTGTCGCGCCAGGTCGTGGTCGGATCGAGCAGCAGCGGAGCCAGGCTCGTGCCATCCGTGAGCGTATCGATTTCGGCGAGGTCGAAGATGGTCGCAGGGATGTCCAGGTTCGTCACCGCCAGGGCCGCTTCCTCGCGCACGGGCGCGCCGGGCATCATCGCGACGAACGGAGCGCGCACCGACTCCTCGTAGGCGAAGCGCTTGCCCCACAGGCTGTGCTCGCCCCACATGTAGCCGTTGTCCGTGGTGAAGAAGATGACCGTGCGGTCCATCAGGCCCCTCGTCTCGAGGTCATCGAGCAGGAGACCGATCATGCGGTCCACCGGTTGCAGGCAGCGCAGCTGATCGCGGTGAAACTCGTCCTCGGCAGCTGGATCCTGAGTGTCGGGGCCGTGATCGGATTTCACGCTGGCATGCCACTTCGGCTTGTCGGCGAAGTCGGTCTCGCTGTAGCCACGCTCGCGATAGAGGTAGTCGGTGAAGAGGCCCTCGTCCTCCGGCTGCGGTGTGGCCGGAGCGTGCGGATTGGCCGGAGCGATCAACAGAAAGAACGGATCAGCCTGATACGAGTCCAGAAAGCTCTGGACCTGCGGGAAGATGATCTCTTCCATCTTGAACGCTTCCTTCGGAAAGAAGACGTCCCAGCCTGGTGGCTCGTACGGCGGGTTTGCCGCGTAATCGTAGCCGTTCATGTACTTACCGACGAAGCCGGTCTTGTAGCCGTTGTTCGAGAGCACGACGGCGAGACCATGATCGTCTTCGAGCGCAGCAAAGCCGCCTGTCGGCATCGTGTTGCTGAGCACTCCCGTGTTCTGCGCCAGGAACCCGCCGGTGAGAATGCTGGCACGGTCGGGACAGCAGAGTGGAGTCGAGACGTAGCCGTTCACGAAGTTCACACCGGCCCCGATCATGCGCTCCTGCAGGATCGGCATGGCCCAGAGCGAATCCCAGCGCTGATCGTCCGTCAGAATCAGAATGAAGTTGTAGGGCGTCGCGACGTCGAGCGGCTGCACCTGGCGGGCGCTAGTCGAGCGTTGCGCAGGAGCCTGCTGCTCCCCGGTCGAATCGTCGTAAGAGGCACACGCGACGAGCGCGAGGCACGAAACAAAAGCGAGCTTACCCATGGTCCTTGATCCGCAACTGATCGCCGACCGCCGCCTCGCGTTTCAGCCCTGTTTCCACCAACCAAACCAGAGCCCGAAGCGACAACCCGCGCCGTGCGTCTGGACGCAAAGTACGTGCCACACGCACATGTCGACCTTCCCGCGTGAAGGCCACAACGGCAGTGTCCCAATAGGACCCACCTGTATCCAAACGTAACACTTTGCTGGGCGCGAGTGCAGCACTAACTAGCTGAAATCAAGCCAAGCATTGGCAACGTGAATACAACGCTATCCGCACACGGACGTCCGCGGACGTCCATAGACGTCCGCTACGACGGCTCTCGCCGGCGGCGTTGCCGAAGCGTGAGGTACGCCGGAAGGACGAGCACGCCGGCGATCAGGGTGGTGATCTCGCCGACCGCGGCGACGAGACCGAAGCTGCGCACCGCACCATTGATCGAGAGCAAGAGCGCCAGGTAGCCGAGGGTGGTGGTGAGCGAGCAGAGCACGACTGCGCCGCCGGTCTCGACGACGATGCGGTAGAGCGAGATGTCGCCGCTGGACTCGCGTCGCTTGAGCATGTTGAGCGCGTAGTCGGCACCCACGCCGATGCTGATGGGTAGCGCCAGGAAGTTCAGGAAGTTCAGCTTGATG
>DATLIL010000051.1:0-21651 GCA_035539475.1 Polyangiaceae bacterium | reverse complement strand
TTCTCTGCTGTTTCGTGATCTCGCTCCGGTCAAGCTAGCGCGTTGCATGCGCATCGTGCACGCGACGAATCCGGTCACCGGTGCGCTCTACTTCATCGAAGACAACCTGGCGCTGGCCATGGACAACCGCGGACTCTCGCGCGCCTGCGGCCTGAGTGAGAGCCACTTCATCCGCACCTTCCGTGCGGTGATGGGGCAGACGCCGGCGCAGTACATCCTCGATCGCCGCGTGGCGCAGGCCGCGCAGCGCTTGCTCTACACACGTGAGAGCATCGAGCACATCGCCGAAGTCTGCGGCTTCCCGAACCGCAGTTACTTCACGCGCGTGTTCGCCAGGCGCGCCGGCACACCGCCGGCAGCGTTCCGACGCAAGGGCTCCGCCGCGCTGCAGTCGACGGTGCTCGGCGCGTCGGACGCTGCGTAAGTTTCCACTGCCGCTGCGTACTCCTGCGCAATCGCCGTGATTACGGTTGCGCTGCGTCCATCGCGTCGTTATTCGATTGGTTCGCTTTGCGGCGCTCTCCCGGCGCGCGCAGGGAGAAGGAGTTCGACCTTGGGACGCGACGCGGAGCTCCAAAAAGTCGCTTTCATCGGCAGTTACCTGCCTCGGCGCTGCGGCATTGCCACTTTCACCAGCGATTTGTGGCGCGCCGTCGCCGAGCAGCGTGCGGCGGACTGCTTCGTTTTGCCCGTCAGCGATCGCGGCTCGGCCTACGAGTATCCGGACGAGGTTCGCTTCGAGATCGACGAGCAGGATCAGGCCTCGTACCGCAGGGCCGCGGATTTCTTGAACTTCAGCAACACCGACGTCGTGTCGGTGCAGCACGAATTCGGCATCTTCGGTGGGCCGGCGGGCAGCCACCTGCTGCTGCTGCTGCGCGGGCTGCGCATGCCGGTGGTGACCACGCTGCACACGGTGCTCCGCGATCCGAACCCCGATCAGCGCCGGGTGATGAAAGAACTCTGCGAGCTCTCGGCGCGGCTGGTCGTGATGAGCGAGAAGGGCCGCGAGTTCTTGCGCGACACCTACGGCGTCGACGGCGAGAAGGTGCGGCTCATCCCCCACGGCATCCCGGACATGCCCTTCGTCGATCCTGCGTTCTTCAAGGATCAGTACGACGTGGAGGGCAAACACGTGCTGCTCACGTTCGGCCTGCTCTCGCCCAACAAGGGCATCGAGAACGTGATCAAGGCGCTGCCCGAGGTGGTGCACGAGTTTCCCAACCTGGTCTACATCGTGCTCGGCGCCACGCACCCGAATCTGCTTCGCGAGCAGGGTGAGGCTTACCGCATGTCGCTCGAGACCCTGGTCCAGGATCTGGGGCTCGACGAGCACGTCATCTTCTACGACCGGTTCGTGGAGCTCGAGGAGCTCAAGCAGTTCATCGGCGCGGCCGACCTCTACGTCACCCCGTACCTGAATCCGGCGCAGATCACGTCGGGCACGCTCGCCTACGCCTTCGGCTGCGGCAAGGCCGTGGTCTCCACCCCCTACTGGCACGCGCAGGAGCTGCTGGCCGAAGATCGCGGCGTGCTCGTGCCCTTCGACGCGCCGCAGGCCATCGCCGGCGAGATCATCGCACTGCTCACCGACGAGTCGCGCCGTCACGCCATGCGCAAACGCGCCTACTTGCTCGGCCGCGAAATGGTCTGGGACAACGTGGCCCACCAGTACGTCGAGACCTTCCGCGACGCACGCAAGGCCTCGGTCCACCGCACGCAGGGCAAGTCGCGCCCCTCCGAGACCAAGCGGCGCAGCGAGCTGCCTCAGCCCAAGCTCGATCATCTGACGCGGATGACCGACAGCATCGGGCTGTTTCAGCACGCCTCATTCACGCTGCCCAACTACGTCGAGGGCTACTGCACCGACGACAACGCGCGCGCGCTGCTGCTCACCGTGTTGCTCGAGGAGGACGGTGAGCACAGCCCGGACCTCGTGCGCCTGGCCAACGTCTACGGCGCGTTCGTCGGCTACGCCTTCGACGGCAAGACCAAGCGCTTTCGCAACTTCATGAGCTTCGATCGGCGCTGGCTGGAGGAGGTCGGTTCCGACGACTCACACGGCCGCGCGCTGTGGGCGCTCGGGACCTGCGTCGGGCGCTCGTTGCGCCGCGACCTGCAGTACTGGGCCGCGGGTTTGTTCTCGCAGGCGCTCAGCCCGATGACCGAGATCACCTCGCCGCGCGCCTGGGCTTTCGCCCTGCTCGGCGTGCACGAGTACGTGCGGCGGCTGGGCGGCGATCGGGCCGCGAGCACGCTGGCGCTCGAGCTCGGCGAGCGGCTTTTCCAGCTGTTCACCGCCACGGCCGGCCCGGACTGGCGCTGGTTCGAAGATCGACTGGCGTACTGCAACGCCAAGCTACCCCACGCGCTGATCGTCAGCGGCGCCAGGCTCGAGCGGCAGGACTGGGTGGAGGCCGGACTCGACGCGCTCGGCTGGCTGATGCGCCTGCAGCGCAACGAGCGCGGTCTGTTCCGCCCGATCGGTTCCAACGGCTTTTACCAGCGGGGCGGAGAGCCAGCTTATTACGATCAGCAGCCGGTGGAGGCGCAGGCCTCGCTCTCGGCCTGCCTGGCGGCGTACCGCATCACCAGTGACGTGCACTGGCTGGCCCACGCGCGCGCCTGCTTCGACTGGTTCTTCGGCAAGAACGACCTCGGGCTCGGCCTTTACGACCCGACCAGTGGCGGCTGTCGTGACGCGCTGCAAGTCGATCGCACCAATCAGAACCAGGGCGCCGAGAGCACGCTCGCGTACTTGCTCTCGCTGCTCGAGCTCAGGCTGTTCGAGGCCACACTGCGTGCATTCCAGAGGCCCGCCGAGCGCGACACGGCCGCCACGAGCTTTCTCGTCAATCGCGGTTGATGGCGATCCAGGTCAAGCGCACCAATCTGATCCTGCGGCCCAACCCCGCGCGGGTGTTGTTCCGCCCGTTCAAGCCCTCGAGCGACGCCCGCTTCACCAAGATCATCGGCCGCATCATGTCGCTGGACGAGCGCGAGGTCGAGCAGCAGGTGGAGCACGTCCTGGGCGAGTTCCACGCCCGCCACCAGCGCCTGACCACGTACTTTCTCCAGCGCTACGAGCACGTGCAAAAGCACATGCTCACTGACGCGCCGATCAGCGACGCGCGCCGTCTACTGATCGGCGCGTTCTTCACCCAGGAGTATTCGCTCGAGTCGGCGGCCCTGTTCAATCCCTCGATCGTCTGGCACCCCGATCAGACGGGTCTGCCGGCGGGCTCGCGCCGCTTCATCCTCAGCCTCCGGGCCACGGGCGAGGGTCACGTCTCGTCGCTCAGCTTCCGCGCCGGCGTGGTCGACAAGGACTGCAACCTGCAGATCAGCGCGAGCTCGCGCTTCGTGACCGCGCCCGTCGTGCACGCCGATCCGCACTACGAGAAGGGCCTGTTCAAGCGCAAGCTGTTCGAGCTCGGCGCAGCCGATCCGTTCGTCGACAGCGTTCTGGAGCGCCTGAACGACTCCTTCACGCTGGGTCAGCTGCGGCGCAGCGTGCGCGACAGCGAGCGGCACTGGCGCGCGAGCTCGCTGTCCCTGCCCGACAGCGCACGCGCCATCATCGCGCTGGCCGAGTCGAACTACGAGATCTCGTACGACCCGGAGCAGGAGATCAGCGAGCGCGTCATCTTTCCGCACTCCCCGACCGAGCAGAACGGCATCGAGGACGCGCGCTTCGTGCGCTTCCAGGACGACGACGGAAGCTATCGTTACCTGGCCCCCTACACCGCCTACGACGGCCGCATGATGCTGCCGCAGCTGCTCGAGACCTCTGATTTCGCCACCTTCAAGATCAGCACACTGAACGGCCCCGAGGTGCAGAACAAGGGCATGGCCCTGTTTCCGCGGCGCATCGCCGGGCACTACGTGATGATCTCGCGCCAGGACAACGAGAACGTCTTCATCATGGCCTCGGACTCGTTGCATTTCTGGTACGAGCGCCAGCTCCTGCTCAAGCCGACCTACGCCTGGGAATTCATCCAGCTCGGCAACTGCGGCTCGCCGATCGAGACCGAAGCGGGCTGGCTGGTGCTGAGCCACGGCGTGGGAGCGATGCGCAAATATTCGATTGGCGCGTTCCTACTCGACAAGGACGACCCGACGCGCGTGATCGGGCGCCTGCGCGAGCCTCTGCTCTCGCCGGACGCCAACGAGCGGGAGGGCTACGTACCGAACGTCGTCTACAGCTGCGGGGCCGTCGTGCACGGAAACCAGCTGCTGTTGCCCTACGCCATCAGCGACTACGCCTCGACCTTCTGCACCGTACCGATGGACCAGCTGCTCGACGCCTTGACCAGCGCCGGCTGATTCGGCTCGAAGCCGGTGCCGATGCCTGGCCGGCGATCCCCAGGCGGGGTATGTTTGAGGGCCATGGCAACGGGCGATCCCACTCGCGTTCTGGTCGTGGACGACGACCCGCAGATTCGCCGCATCCTGGAACGTGCTCTGCAGAAGCTCCAGGTCGAGGCCATGGTGGTGGGGGACGGCGAAAGCGCGGCGGCCGCGCTTCGCGACGGCGGTTTTACGCTCGTGCTGATCGACATGCACCTGCGCGGCGAGCTCGGCAGGGAGGTCAGCCTCCGGCTGCGCGCACTGCAAGCCATTCCTCCGCGATTCGTCTGTGTCTCCGGTTCGATCAGCGGCCCCGACGGGGGCGACGACGCGTTCGACGGCTTCGACAGCAAGCCAGCGACGGTCGACGAACTGCGCGAGCTGATCGGGCGCTGGGCCTGAGGAAACCGTGAAACACCGCCTCTTCCGCCTGTTCCTCGAACCGCACCCGCGGCTCACGGACCCGCGGCACAGGGCAACGGCTGGCCTCTTCGCCGGGTGTCTGCTGACGCTGATCGTCCTGTTCGCCAGCTACGACGCGTTCCTGAGCGCTACACGCCCCGGCTACCAGCCACCGTGGATGGGCTACGTGCTGATGATCTCGGCCTACGCCTTGCTGCGCAGCGGGCTCTACGTGGTGGCCGCCGGCATGACGCTGTGCATGTTCCCGCTCGTGGCGTTCGGCCTGGTCGTGAGTGGACACTCCACGAATCCGATCGCGACGCTGACCTTCCCGGTGCTCAGCATTCTGCTGGCTACCTTGCTGCTCGATGCCGTGGGAACCGCCGCCATCGGCATGCTGACCAGCATCCTGGTCGTCCTCACCACGGCCGTGGACGCGCCGGGACGTATGCCTTTCGCCACCGTCTCGGGCCCGCTCCTGGTCAACGTGCTGGGGACCGCCATCGGCGTCGTCTCGATCGTGCATCGCAACCGACTGGAACGAGAGCGGCGCCGTGTGCTGGAGATGACGGCGGCGGAGCTCGAGAAACGGGTCGCCGAGCGCACCGCCGAGCTGGCGCAGACCGTGGCCGAGCTCGAGAGCTTCTCGTACTCCGTCTCGCACGACCTGAAGGCCCCGCTCACCGCGATCAAGGGATTCAGCGCCATGCTGTCCGAGGATCACGGAGAGCGACTCGGTAGTGAGGGACTCGAGCTCGTCTCCGTGATCGACGGCAGCGCCGAGCGCATGTCGTCGTTGATCGACGGCCTGCTCGAGTTGTCGCGCATGGCACGCGCGACGGTGGAGCGCCAGCAGGTGGATCTGGTACCTCTGGCCAGAGAGACGCTCACCACCTTGCGCGCCGCCGAGCTCGACCGCCGCGTCGACTTCCGTTGCCCCGAACACCTGATCCTCAGCTGCGATCCGCTGCTCGCTCGCGTCGTCTTGCAGAACCTGCTCGGCAACGCCTGGAAGTTCACGGCCAAGCGCGAGGACGCCAGGATCGAATTCGGGCGCGAGCCGTACCGCGGCCAGGACTTCTGTGTGGTGCGAGACAACGGAGCCGGGTTCGACATGAAGGGCGCAAGCCGACTCTTTCAGCCGTTCGAGCGCTTGCACGCCAGCGACGATTTTCCCGGGACCGGCATCGGACTCGCCACCGTTCAGCGCGTCGTCCTACGTCACGGGGGCAGTGTTTACGCCGAATCCTCGCCGGGAGCAGGCGCCGCCTTCTTCTTCAACTTCCAGAGCAACTAACAGCCCATGTTCGTGATCGAGCTCGTTTACAAGGCTGACCTCGACCAGATCGACGCGCACATGGCCGCGCACGTCGCCTTCCTGAACAAGTACTACGCCGCTGGCACCTTCATCGTCTCCGGACGAAAGATCCCGCGAGACGGCGGCATTATCCTGGCCGTCGCCGACAGCCGTGAACGCATCGAGGCCATCGTGGCCGAAGATCCCTTTCACGTTCACGGCCTGGCAGAGTTCCGCGTGATCGAGTTTCGAGCTAGCCAGCGCGCCAAAGACCTCCCCAAGCGCTTCGCGTAGCTCTACGATGCGGGCCCATGCGCCGCGTGCTCACGACCTTCGACGCCACGTGCATCGGCGTGAACGCCATCGTGGGCAGCGGGATCTATCTCTTTCCCGGCAAGCTGCAGGGCGCGCTCGGGCCGAGCTCGATCGTGGCCTGGCTCCTGACCGGCGTCTTGTGCCTGCCGCTCGCGCTGACGTTCGCCGCCCTCGGTTCGATCGAGGCGCGCAGCGGCGCGTCGTTTCGCTACGCCCAGGCTGCCTTCGGCACGAGCGTGGGGTTCGTCGTCGGCTGGTCGGCGTGGGTCACCTCGTTGCTTTCGTGGGCAGCCGTGGCCAGCGGCGTCCCACGCTACCTGGGCGCCTTCGCCGACGGCCTCGATCAGGGCCTCGCCGCGCGCGTGATCAGCGCGCTCGTCATCCTCGGATTCGGCGGTCTCAACGTCGTCGGCGTCAAGCTGGGCGCGCGGCTCACGGACGCGCTCACGATCGGCAAGCTGGTGCCGCTGGCCGTGTTCGTGCTGGTCGGGCTATTCGCCTGGAATGGCGAGCGCTTTCATCCTTTCACCGTCGACGGGATCGGCGCGATGCCGACCATGCTGCTGATGACGATGTTCGCCTACCAGGGCTTCGAGGTGGTGGGCGCGCCGGCGGGCGAGGTGCGCGATCCGGAGCGGGCGATCCCGCGCGGGGTCATCGGCTCGGTGCTGCTCGCCGCGCTGCTCTACGTCCTGGTCCAGATCGTGTTCGTCGGTGTCGGCGGCAGCCAGACCGCCGCGCCGTTGCCGGACGCAGCGCGGCTGTTCCTCGGAGGTTTTGGCGGCAGCCTGCTCGCGATGGGCGGCCTGATCTCGATGCTCGGCTTCAACGCGGGCACCGCGCTGTGCACGCCACGCTATGTGCAGGCCCTGGCTGAAGAGCGCCTGGTACCGCCGGCGCTCGCGCGCCCGCACCGGCGCTTCGACACGCCCGCGTTCGCCATCGGGCTGAGCGCGCTGCTCGCCGCCGTGCTCGCGCTGCTGCTCGACTTCGAGAGCCTGGTGGATCTCGCGGTGCTGGCGGTCCTGGGGCAATACCTGGCAAGCTCCGCCGCGCTCGTCCGCCTGGGACGGACGACGCGCCTCAAGCTGCTCGGGCTGGTCTCGATCGTGATCAGCGTCGGGTTCGGACTGCAGTGCACCATCGCTCAGTTCCAGGCGCTGGGCGCGGTGATGGTCGTCGGAGTGCTGATCGCGGTCGGCTCACGCCTGAGCTTTCGTCCGGCTTGAGCTCAAGGCTGGTTTTCGTCGGTGGCGTAGCGCAGGCGAATGCCGAGCTGGCCGAAGTCGGCGCCGAGCAGACCCAGACTGTCGGGGCTGTACCAGACCGGCATGAGCGTGGCGACCACCTCGAGGTGGTTGTCGATCGCAACGGAGGCGAACATGCCTGCGCGCACCACGAGGTCATCGCGGCCGGGTATGCCGATCACTTCACCTGCGGCGCCCAGGCGCCCGCCGTTGTCACGACCGAACGAGTAGGAGTAGGAGCCGCGCGCTCGCCACAGCCACGGCGGCGCGGCCACGACTTTCAAGCTCTCTTCGAAGATGTAGGTGTCACGCTCGGGCACGAGCGTCAGGTAGTGGCCGCTGACGACGCCCGTGAGATCGCCGACGGGCAGATGAGCCGTGGCCGTGGCCTCACCCTCGAGCACGAAGTACTGCCAGGGGTCACCGATCGGCGTATCGAGATCGGTGCGCGTGTAGCTCTCCTGGATCGGTAGAACGCTGCGCTGGAATGCAGCCTGGTATCGAACGCCGCCGCGCAGCGTGGCCCACGGTAGCGTGCCGCGCAGACCGAGGAACTGACCGAACGAACCAGTGCTGACGCCGGTGTTACCCTCCAGCCCGAGCCAGGAGTAGTGCGGACGCCCCTTGCCCGTCGCCAGCTGCAAGCGGAGGTAGGGCACCCCGAGCTCGAGCGTGGCGGCAACGAACACACGCTTTCGCCCGCGCTCCCAGTAGCGCACGCTGGTCGCCTCGGGATCCGTGCTGGCGAGTGGCGCGTTCCCGGCTTGCACCTCCGCCAGCTGAGCGCGGGCAACGCCCGTGACGGCGCAGAGCGCCAGCCCGACGAAAGCTCCGCTGCGCCGCGTGCTCAAAAGTCACCTCCGACACTGAGCCCGCCCGGGAGCGGCGACACGCGCAAGCTCAGATCGGCGGGGAAGCCGCGCGATCTGGATGGCCGATAGTGCAGGAACCAGGGCACCGTGAGGCCGGTCAACGTCCCGATGCCGGCGCCGACCAGTACGTCCGACAGGTAGTGCCGATCACCGGCCACGCGCAGCAATCCGACCGCCGCGGCGTTGACGAATCCCAGGGCACACGCGAACTGCTCGCCGCTACCGCCTCCGTAGAGGGGGATGTGCTGGTGGTGAACGCACAATGTGGCGGCGCTGGCGAAGCTGATCGAGGTGTGACCACTGAAGAACGAGCGGTAGCGATTGCGCTCCTTGCAGTACAGGGTTTCGTCGGAGAGATCCTCACCGCAGCGACGACCATAGGGTCGTTCTCGACTGGTGACGCCGGACACGATCGACTGCACCGCACTCGTGACGGCCAGGGTCTCGGCCGAGATCAAGCCGATCTCGCGCGCCACCTGCTCGTTGCCGTGGTGCCACCAGGCCACGCTCAGCGAGTCCACGAGGAACGGGTAGGCCACCGAGAGCATCATCAGGACATCGCTGGTGTCGCGAGCATAGAGCTCGCCGTGTTCACTCTCGAGGCGCAGCGCGTCGCGTGCAGCCTCGTCGAAACCGAAGCCGTACGGCTGCCAGCGATCGCGATCCTCCGGGATCAGCTGCGTGCCCACGATCACGAGGCTCGACACGGACGTGAGCACGTAGTCTTCCCAGCCAAATTCGCGCCAGTAGGGCTTCCATTCGACGCGCGGCGCTTCCTGGGCTCGAGCCGGCGCGCAGGCGAGCAGCAGTGCCAGCGCGATGAGCAGGCGCGCCGCTCGTGACTTGGGTAACTGGGCGCGCGCCGTCAAAAGTCCGGGAAGGTTACACCACGGCCGCGAGGCGCGCTGCTCTCCGCTCCCGGGCCGCACGGCCAGGCCGGCCGTGCCCAGAGAAACAGCACTGTTTCAGCCCGCGTCGATGTTGACGCCCAGACGCTCGCGCGCGGCGAAGTATTCGGGGCTGACCGAGTAGATCAGGAGGTCGCGGCTGCGGCTGACCGGATCGGCCAGACCCGATTGGGTGCCTTCGGCCCGGATCAAGTTGCAGGCGATCTCGAGGTCGTGACAGAGCAGCAGCCCCGAACGATCGGCGGCGAGATCGACGGCGGCGATCCAGCGCTTGAGATCGAGCGAGGCGCCGTCCTCGAGCAGCTTGCGTACCGAGTGCAGCAGGTGGTCACGAGCCTCGCCGGTGGCGCGCTCGCGCAGCACGCCGAGGGCTTGCTCGGTCGAGTTCTCGAGCTCGGCAGCCACCGGAAAGCGCGGCTTGAGCAGTCGAACCGCCGCCAGCATCCAGGCCTTGAGCAACGTCAGGTTTTGCAGCAACTGGCGCAGGTAGAGCCCCGGCATGAGGTAGCAGAGGTCGCGACCAGCCCAGAAGGCCGCCTCGACCGGGCCCATGCTCTCACCGAACGCAGCCGCGCCGAGCATCACGGTCGGCGGCGTGGTCGGCAAGAGCTGCGTGACGCCGGCCCACTCGGGGTTGTTGAACACCTTCGGATTGCTCACCGGCAGGACGTGCGAGCCGTAGTGCAGCGAGTAGACCAGCCCGTGGGGATACTCGGTCACGTCGAGCAGGTTCTCCCGGCCGACGCCGAAGTTTGCGGGCTGCGCGCCGCGCGTGGCGAGCACGTAGGGCTGCAGCTGGGTGAGCAGCGCGGTGACCAGAGGATCACCGTCCTGGGGCATGACGAGCTCGGCCCACTCCTGCGCCGTGAGCTTCCGGCGCGCTTGCGGCGGCGTCTCTTCGCGGAAGCGCGCGAAGAAGCGCGACTCGTCCGGCTGGGCCTGGCCCAGCGCCTCGAGCGCCTGACACACCAGCCAGGCGCCGTCCGCGCGGCGCGACTCGGTGTAGACCTTGCGCAAGAGCTGATACGGCAGTGGACGGTAGGGCTCGAGCTCGTGCCAGCGCGCAAACGCACGCGTGGTCTGCTCCAGATCGGCCTCCGGATTGTTGGCCTGCAGCCGCGCCAGACGTTCGACGAAGCGCGCGTCCTTGGGCGCGATCTCGAGCGCCGACTCGTACACTCGCGCCGCCTGCACGTAGCTCGCCAGGTGCTCGTAGGTGGCGCCGAGCTCGTCGAGCACCGGCAAGAGCGCGCTGCGATCGCCGGCGCGCTGCGCCACGTTCGCGGCCTTGAGCTTGAGCAGGTCCTTGAGCCCGTCGGCGTCGCGCTGCTGGCGCTTGAACTGGATCGCCTCTTCCAGCGCCTGCTCGTTGCTGGGGTCGGCGGTGACGGCCGCGGCCAGGAGCTCGGCGGCGCGGTTCGCGTCGCGGAGCTCGCGCGAGGCGATCAGCGCGCCAGTGTGCAGGTACTTGGCGCGCTGCTTGGGCTCCGAGACCACGCGTGCCAGGCGCTCGATCACCTCGATCAGGCTCGGCCAGTCCTTCTCGTTGCTGTAGAGCTGCATCAGCCGCGCCAGGATGGTGCGATCGTCGGGCCGCTCGCCCAGCGCGTTGAGCAGGCAGTTCGCCGCGTAGTCGTTGTCCTTGAGCTTCTCGGCCGCGATCTCGCCCATGCTGAGCAGGATCGTGGCGCGCTCTTCACCTTCGACGAGCGAGAGCTCGCGGTGCCGCACCTCGAGCGCGGAGGAGTAGTCCTGCCGCGCGATGTGCACGTCGGCCAGCACCGAGAGCGGCTTGCGCCACTTGGGATCGAGGCGCGCTGCGCGCTCGAGCTCCGCCAGCGCCTCGCCGTAGCGGTTGAGCTTGAGCAGGCACTCGCCGCAGCGGCAGCGGGCCTGCGCCTCTTCGCTCGTGCCGAGCAGCGAGCCGTGATCGGCGAGCAAGCGCTCGACGAGCTCCAGCGTGCGCGAAGGCGAGCCGAACTCGAAGCTGATCTCCGTCGCGCGCAGCAGCGCGTCGGCGTTCTCGACCAGGCGCTCGACGTTGGCGTCGATCGCGAGCAGCGCCTTCTCTTTCTGGCCGGAAAGCGCCAGCGCGTCGACGTACATGAAGACGGTGTCGGCCACGTCGTCGGCGGGCAGCGCGCTGATCTGCGCCACCACGGTCTCCAGGCGGCTGGCAGCCTCGGCGTGGCGATCCTCGGCGTAGGCGATGCGGCCGAAAACCCGCAGCGCGTCGAGGTTCGTGGCGTCGAGGTGGATCGCCAGCTGCGCCATGCGCATGGCGCGCTCGTCGTCGAGCAAGAAGCGATGACAGACGAAGGCGATCTGGCCCGCGATGCGCGCGCGCATGTGATCGCTCTTGGTCTGCGACAGGAGGTCCTCGAGCAGTGTGACCGCCGCCGCGTGGTTCCCGCTCTCCAGGTACTTGGCGAACAGCTTCTTGCCGGCCGACGGGTGATCGGGCTGCGCATCGAGCGCACGCTTCAGCCGATCGATGGTGCCGGGAAGATCACCGGCCTGGTCGAGCAGCGCGGCGGCGCGCAGGTGCTGATCAGCCTCTTCGGTCGGCGTCTTTGCGCGAGCGGCCAGCTCGTCGATGGCGTCGAGCGCGCTCTGGGCGTCACCGAGGCGCGCGCGCAGGCCGGCCATCGCAGCCAGTGCTGCGGCGTGACCGGGCGACAGCCCGAGCACCGTGTCGAGCCGTTCGACCGCCATCGCCGGCTGACCGAACTGCTCGTCGAGCAGCCTGGCCAGAGCCAGACCCACCTCGACGCGGAAGGTGTTGTCCTGGCTGCCCGCGAACTGACGCTCGTACAGCGCCAGGAGCTCGCTCCAGCGCTCGGCGCGGCGGTAGTGCCGCGCGAGCTCGGTGCCGGCGCTGGCGCGCTGCGGATCGAGCTCGAGCACCTTCTCGAGGGCGGCAGCGGCCTTCTCGTGATCGAGGAACTCTTCGTCGTAGACGCCCGCCAGACGCTCGTACAGGCCAACACGCTGGCGCGCGGTGACGGCGACTTCGAGCTCGCGCTCGAGTACGCCGACGAGCTCCTGGTAGCGACCGAGGCGATTGAGCACGCGGTCGAGGCCCTTGAGCGCCTCGGGGTGCCGCGCGTCTTCGGCCAGCGCGGCGCGGTAGAGCCGCTCCGCCGGCTCCATGCGATCGAGCTCGAGCTCGTAGGCCTCACCGAGCTGCAGGCACTGGCTGATCTTGGCCTCGCCGGTCATGGCCAGCGCGCGACCTTCGAGCACCTTCAGCGCCTTGTCGCTCTCACCGCGCGCGCGCAGCAGGGCGGCCAGGCCTTCGGCGGCGCGACCGTGTCCGGGATCTTCGGCCAGCACCGCGGAGAAGAGCTCCTCGGCATGACCGGGGCTGCCCATCTTGGCGGCGATCTCGGCGGCCTCGGAGCGCAGGTCGCGCGACTGCGCCGGGGCGGCGATGTCGGCGCGGTGCACCAGGATCTGACCGAGCTCGGCCAGATGCTGACCCTTGCGGTAGAGGTCGGTGAGCCCGGCCAGGATGGCATCGTTGCCCGGATCGAGCGACAGCGCGTTCATCAGCACGGGCAGCGCGAGGTCGGAGCGGCCGAGCCGATTGGAATACCAGTCCGAGATCTTGAGCAGGATCGGCGCGCGTAGCTCGGGTGAGGCTTCGTCGACCGAGCCGAGCGCATTGTCGAGTACGTCGCCCCAGATCTTCTGGCTGTCGCCGGCCACGCGCTCGACGGCGCGCGCCTGCTCGACGGACTGCGGATCGGCGACGAAGGCCTCGACGTAGGCCACGCTGGCCTGCTCGATGTCGTTGAGCTCCTTCTCGTACAGGGCGCCGATCTCGCTGAAGCAGCTGGCGCGCTGGCCGTTGGACACGCGCTCGGCGCGGCCGAGCAGGAACTCCACGGCCTCGTCGAACTTGCGCTGGCGCTTGAGCAGGCGCACCAGGGCCGAGGCGCTCGACGCGTCGCGCGGATCGTCGTCGCTCAGGCGCTCGTAGAGCGAGGCGGCGTGCTCGTAGGCGGCGGCCGACTCGTACAGGCGCGCGGCGCGCTGCAGCAGGTTGCGCAGCGCCGGACCCGAACCGCCCGCGCCGCGCTCCTCGACCACGGCCACGACGTTGCAGAAGCCTTCGGCGACGCGCACCGGGTCGGCGCCGAGATCGACGCTGGCCTCGAGCGTCGCCGCCGTCTCCTGGTCGTGCGGATCTTCGGCCAGGATGGCGAAGCGCCCCTCCAGCCGTTCGTCGCTGACCCAGCTCGGCGGACGCGTCGACGAGCGCCACACTCGCCGCAGCGCCTCGAGCAGCTCGGCGCCGTTTTGCGGCCGGTCGTCGGGCTTCGACTCGAGCAGGCCCATGATGAAGGCCTCGATGTCGGGGCCCACACCGCGCGGAGCTGCGAACGAGAGCGGCTCGGGCGTCTCGGTCAGGTGCGACACCACGATCTCGGCGGCTGACTTGCCCGAGTAGGGGTCGTTACCCGTGAGCAGCTGGTAGCAGAGCACGCCGAAGGCGTAGACGTCGCTGCGCGCGTCCGTCTTGCCGCGCTCGAGCTGCTCGGGTGCGATGGCCGAGAGCCAGGAACGCTCGAACGTGCCTTCCTCGCAGGGGATCGCCGGGCGCAGCAAATGCGAGCCAGCGTCCAGCAGCAAGACGCGTGGCGTGGAGCCACCTTCGACGACCAGCACGTTGCCGAGGTGCAAGCTGCCGTGGCAGAGCCCGGCCTCGTGCAGCGCGGCGATCGGCTCGCCGATGGCCCAGAGCAACGGCAGGACCTCGTTGAAGTGGCGCGGGCCGGAGCGCTGCAGCTCGTCACGCAAGAGCTCACCCGGCACGAAGTCGTGGGTCACGCCGATGGCGTCGCCCAGCACCGCACCCGCACGCACGTTGGTCGGCAGCCCGGCGTGCGCCACACCCGCTACCAGACGCGTCGCCACCAGGTAGCGCTGCACGTCGCTGCGCGACGGCCCCTGCACCAGGCGCAAGCGCAGCTCTCCCTCTTCACCCAGGGCGCGGCAGACGCGCGCGCTGGGACCGGTCCCGAGCTCTGCCTCGATCGTCAGCGTCGAGCTCTGCTGCGGCGCCGGCGCACTGGGCACGCTCGCGGGCGGCGCGTCGACGTTGAGCCGCTTCTGCCGTGAAGCGGCCACCGCATCGAGCAGCGCCTGCACCGCGTGCTGCTCGACGCAGCGCTCGGCGAGCGCTCGCGCCACCGCCCCCTTGCCGCTACCACCGTTCAGCGGCTCGAAACCGAGTAGGTCTCGGCTCAGGGACTCGAGCTCGTGCAGCTCATACAACCGTTCCAGTTCAGTACTGAGTTTTTCAACGATCATGGTGAGGAGGCGAGTGGCCCGAGTTTAGCGTAGCGGAAGCGCCGAACGTTTTGGGGTCGGGGCCCCAAAACCTGGGGGTGGGGCCCCGACGAATTCATTTCGTCGGGGCGGGGGCTGCGCCCCCGATGAACGGGAACTCGTGCGCGCTGCGTAGCAGCGCAACCGGCGAAGCCGGTTGGCTCATCAGTCGCTCGGGACTGATGAGCCGCACGAGTGTCGCTTAGCAGTGCGCGCTCAGCACGGCCAGTCTCCAAAGAATGCGAAACGCGCACGATATGTATCCGGTTTCACCAACGCGGTTCCATCGGCGACGCAAAATCACAGCACGACCTGCGCTCACATCGCCATCAAGTAATTGAGGCACCAAGCAACGCCGATCAAGGCAAGATTGTTTCTTAACCGCGGCGTTGATCGCCCGGATCGTGACACGCAGCGCTTTGCAAGAACCGTCGCCCAACCGCGCGATCCGCGGTGAAACAAGCCTGATTTGCCAGCGCCCGGGCTCCTTTGCTATCGCTTTTGGAGCGCGTACGCGCAGAAGGTGGTTCTTGGAACATGGCTTCTCGGACTCGGCGGAAAGTGGCGTGGTTGGTTACTCTTTGTTCGGCGACTTCCCTGGCGGTGGCCTGCGGCGGCGACGACGATAACGACGACACGCCAGCCGCGGGCAGCGGTGGATCGGCCGGTACCGCGGGTTCCGCGGGCAAGGGCGGCAGCGGCGGCAAGGGCGGCACGAGTGGCGCAGCCGGCGAGAACAACAGCTCGGCTGGCGCTGGCCAGGCCGGCGATGGCAACGGCCAGGCTGGCGATGGCAACGTGGGCGGCGCGGCGGGAGAGGCCGGTTCGAACGGTGCGGCTGGTGCAGGCGCCGGGGCGGGCAATGTCCCAGACGCCGACCTGTCGTGCCTCGGCGCCACGCTAGGCACGGAAGCCGTGGACCCGCTCAGCATCAGCGGGATCGTCGTGGCGGTCGGCGTCGGCGTCGTCCAGGACGCGGCTGTCGCAGCACTGAACGTCTCCGACGACGCCTCGCTCGCCGACACAACGAGCAATGCAGGCGGCGCCTACACGCTCGTGATCGACAGCAACACTGACCCGGTCGACGCCTACCTCTCGGTCACGGCGACGGGCTATCTCGATTCGTACGTCTATCCCCCGGTGCCGTTCCTGGCCAGCACCGCCACGACATCGCTCGTCATGGTGACTTCCACGCAGAGGAGCGACGGTGCCACAGCAGGAGGCGTCACGCTCGAAGCCGGTACCGGCCTCGTCTACGTGCTGGTGGTCGACTGCAACGGCGATCCGATCGAGGGCGCCACGATCAGCAGTAGCCCCGGCGGTGACGTGGTCTACGTCGAGAACGACGTGCCGAGCGCGGCGGCGACGGCCACCGATGCCAGCGGCCGAGCCATCATTTTCAACGTCGGCCCTGGCGACGTCGAGGTCGACGCCGAGATCGACGGAACATCGCTACGCGAGCACACGGTCAACGCTCGCGCAGACGCGTTCACGTTCACGGCTGTGATCCCCTGAGTCGCCGGGTAACAGCGCCGCCTGTCGCGGCAGGCGGCGCTGACCCGGCTTGTTCCCCCAACCCAATCACACGAGCAAGGCGGGAATGTGCCCTTCCTTGCCGAGGTCGCCCACGCGCGTGACGCTGGTGGCGCCCATCACCTGGCAGGCGGTGCAGAGGAGCTGCGCCCAGTCGTAGTCGGGGCCGAGCTCGAGCAGGCGCCCCGTCTTCAGCTGCTTGCCGGCGCTGCCGGCGACGAAGGTGATGGCCGGGTTGGCGTTGTGCGCGGCGCCTTCGGCCAGCTCGTTGCAATAGATGAGCATGGTGTTGTCGAGCAGCGTGCCGTCGCCTTCGGGCACGCTGTCGAGCTGAGTGAGCAGGTCCGCCATCTGCTGCATGAACCAGGTCTCGATGCCCTGCTTCTTGTTCGTGGCGTCCTCGGTGGTCTCGTGTGACAGCGTGTGGTGCTCATCCTGAACGCCGGCCCAGGTGTGCTTGACCAGGCTGAAAGAGCGGCCCCACATCAGGCTCGCGACGCGCGTGCGGTTGGCCGCGAGCGCAGCGACCGCCATCGAGTTCTGGAGCTTCAAGATCTCGGGAAAGCTGTCATTGGCCGCGAGATCGAGGCCCTCGCGCGGGGGCTCGGGGTTCAGCGCTGCAGGCGGTGGGCCGGGAGGAGCGCCGAGCCGCTTCTCGATCTCGCCCAGAGCCGTCACGTGTTGCTCGAGCTTGATGCGGTCGTCACGGTCTATCTTGCTGGTGAGCGCTCTGAGCTCGTTGCGCACGAGGTCGAGCGAGCTCTGACGGCGCGCGCGGAGTTTCTCGAGCTCCTGCTGCGCGATGCTGGGGTCCTCCGCGGTCCCGAGCATCAGGCGATCCCACATGTTGTAGGGGTTCGACTCCGGCTTGATCGGCTGATCGTTGCCGGCGTACGACATCACCGAGAGCAGGTTCTTGTTGGCGCCCGCGCCGTCGCTCATCACGCCGAACTCGAGGCTCTTGAACGTGGTGTCGGCCGGGATGGCCTGCGCGATGATCTGATCGACCGACGGCAGCTTCGAGTAGCCACCGAAGTTGCCGCCGTCGTTGCGACTCGCAGCCGTCCAGAGCGGCACCATCGCCGACTCGTGGCCGCCGGGACCGGTCTGCACGCGGTTCAGCTTCTTGGGGAAGATGAGCTTGGACTTGAACGGCGCGAGCGCCTCGGTGATGGAGCCCGGCGCGAACGTGAAGTCCGTCTCGCCGCCGCTGGGCCAGAACTTGCTCGGCACCGAGCCGTTGCCCGTGAACACCAGCAGCAGGCGCACCGGAAAGCCTTGAGCCTGTGCCTCGGCTTCGCGGTTCAAGAAGGGCAAGAACGGGCTCATCGCGGCGCTCAGGCCCAGGGCTCGCAGGATCTGTCGGCGTGTGGACGGCACTTTCGATCTCCTATTGAACGACCGGCTTGCGGTAGCGGAACCCTCTGCTGCTCGTGAGCGCGGCCAGCAGCTCCCCGATGCGCTGGTCGGATCCTGCGAGCGCGCTCGACGCGGCCAGGATCGCGCCAGCGTCCTCGGGCTCGTCGGCGCGACCGAAGGCGTAACGGAACCACTGCCTGGCCATGCAGTCGCGAACCTCGGCGGCGGCGGCCAGCTTGCTCATCAGCTCGACGGCGTTCTGCACCGGGCCGTCCTGGTCGGTGCCGGTGAGCTCGAGCGAAGCGTCCACCGGTAGGCCTGCCTCCGACGGGCGATAACGACCGATGCCGTCGTAGTGCTCGAAGGCCATGCCCAGCGGGTCCATCAGGCTGTGACACGACGCACAGGCGGGATCGACGCGATGCTGCTCGAAGCGGACGCTGGTGGGCACGCTGGGGTCGACCTCCGGAACCGTGATGTCGACGTTCGCAGGCGGCGGCGGCGGCACGGTGCAGAGCAGCTTGTCGAGCACCATGTAGCCACGTTTGACGGGCGAGCTCTGGTCGGGATGGCTGTGCCGGGCCATCACCGACGCCAGCGTGAACAACCCCGCGCGCTGACCCGCCGGCAGCGTGACCTGCGTGACGGCGCCGGACGTCGCCGCGTCGGGCTGTGGCAAGCCGTAGAGCTCGTACAGGGGGCCGCTCAGGAACGAGAAGTCGGCGGTGAGCAGCGTCGAGAGGCGCCCCTCTCCCTCGCGCATGGCGTGCTCGACGAACTCGTGGAGCTCGCTCTGCAAGGCGCTCTTCAGCTCCGCGGTGAAGGCCGGGTAGATCTCGGTGTTCTTCTCGAGATCGCCCAGATCCTCCACCTCGAGCCACTGCTCGTGGAACGAGACGAAGGTGTCGCTCGCGGCAGGAGCGGCGAGCAGGCGCCTGACCTGGTCCGCGAGCTGCTCGGGAGTTTGCAGGGCGCTTGCCGCGGCCGCCGCGAAGAGCTCCGCGTCGGGCATCGTGTTCTGCAGTAGGTACGAGAGCCGCGAGGCGAGCTCGTAGGCCGTGAGCGGCAGCCCGTCGTTCTCGACGACGAGCGGGTTGCCGAGCTCGGGTCGGTAGAGGAAGTACGGCGACTGCAGCATGGTGCTGAGCACCAGCCGGATACCGCCGGCGAAGTCGCCCGCCGTGCTGAAGAGCTGGCGATAAGCCGCGAGCTCTTCAGCGCTCAATGGCCTGCGGTAAGCGCGCGTGCCGAAGCCCGCCAGGAACTCTTCGAGACACTGCGCCTCGTCGCCGCCGGGCAGCGCGCAGGGAGCCAGCAGCGCGAGGTCGGCTTGCTCGGCGAGCTCCTCCGCAGCCTGCTGATAACGCTCGACCTGCAGCAGCTCCACGGGCGCCTTGAAGTTCGACGCGAAACCACCGCCCTGCTCATCGAGCCCGAAGTCGGCCGCAGGATGAGCATCGATGCCGAGCAGGTCGCGCACGGTGTTGTCGTATTGCGCGCGTGTCAGCCGGCGGAGTGGTGCGGAAGCGGGCATGTCGACCGGGGGAAGTCCCGGATCGCCGACTGCACCCGACGGACCGCCACCTGCGCCCGACGGAGATACCCCGGGCGCGTCATCTCCGTCCGCTTTCGAGCCAGACGGGCTGATCACGCCCGTGCAGGCGCAGAGCAGCAGAGCCAGTCCGGCGCACCAGGGAGCAGAGTGATGCATGAGCACCCCCCTCCAGTGCCGCGAGGCGGGTCACGCGACCCAGCTTTCTCTGAGCTGCGCGCTCCAGGAAAAGTTCAGCGCCAGACGAGCGCGAGCCGCCGCAGCCGAACGTCCCCGTCGGGTCCGGCCTCGCTCAGGTAGATCTCGTCACCGGCGACGACCGGCCTGAGCGCGCTGCGCGTGCCCTGGCCCAGGCGCAAGACGCTCTTCGCTGGACTGTTGCGACCGCCGGCGTGCTCGAACACCACGAGCTCCGCGCGTTCGCCGTTCTCGACCACGACGGCCACCCGCGCGTACTCCGCGGTGCAATCGAGACCGAGCGCCGCGGGCGTTCCCTCGGTCAGCGTGATGCGCTCGGGCGCCTCTTTCCAGGCGCCGGTCTGATCGAGCACACCCAGCATGGCGGCGTGAGCGCTCTCGCCCGCGTCTGCGCGTTCGAGCCAGGCCACCACCGTGCGATCGCCGCGCGCGCAGAGCGCCGGTGAGAACGAATGCTGGACGCTCTCGCTCAACCTGAGCTCGCTGCCGAGCGCGGTCGCGTCCTTGGACGAGAGGCGCAGCCCGAAGATATCGCCGCGGTTCTCGCCGCCGGCGTCCGACCACACCGCCAGCGCTCCCGCGTCGTTGGCAGCGAGCACGAGCTCGGCCGGATTCGCGCCAGCGCGGCTGAGCTTCTGCTCGCCACCGACGCGCACCAGCGCCGGATTGACCTTGGCCGTCATGAGCTCCGGCGCGCCGCTGCGTTCGTCGAGCCAGCCGACGACGTAACCGTCGCTCAGCGCAGCGATGCCGACGTCGCTGACGCCGCCCTTCTTGCGCGTGAGCATCTTCTGATCGCGCTTGGCCGCATCGGGCCCAAGACGACTCAGAAAGACTTGCGGCTGGCCGGCGTCGACACCGGCCCAGGCCAGCACCGCCTCGTCCGGATTGCGTCCGGGCGCGAACGCGATGCCGGCCAGCGAGTGCGCTCGCAGCGAGAGCGGCGGGGCGGCCGCGGTCAGCCGACCACGACCGAAGGTGCCGAGCGTCAGCGTGGCGCGCAGCGGGTCGTAGCGGCCGTCGGCGGCCGGCGTCTTGAGTCGCACCCACGGCGTGGTGGGATCGAAATCCGTGAGCCAGGCGAAGAGCTTGCGCTCACCCACCGACGCGACCGCGAGCTCCGCGAGGGGCTCCGTCTGCGCCAGCACCTCAGCCTCGACGATGCGAGGCGGCGCCTCACGCGCGGGGTACGTGACCGGCGCCTGCCAGTTCTCGCTCTTGCGCTCGAGCTCGGTCAAGAACACCCGCGCCGGCGTTTCGTTCTGGGCGCTGAGCTGGAAGCACGCGCCCTCGAGGCAGGTGAGGCCCCAGCCGAGATCGGGCGCCTCCCCGCGCAGCGCTCGCAGCCGCACGGGCTCGAAGGCCACGGGCGCGAGCTTGTCGTCGAGCGCGAGAAAGGACGGCAGTGACTCGTCGCTCTCGCACTTGGCCTTGCGCGCGCAGGCCGGCGCCAGCGTGAGCAGCGCGATGCCGCGGGGCGTCGCGGCGAGCTCCGGCACCGAGCCGTCGTACGACGAGTACAGCACGCGCGCCGTGTCGGCGCTGGCGCGTGCGTCGCGCCCGAAGGTCGCGATCTCGAAGCTCCGACCGTCGCCGTCCGGCGCCGAGACGTTCTCCCAGACGGCGTAGCCGCGCTCCTTGGACGCCACCACGCGCAGCAGCGCCTGCTCGCCGAGCGGAGCCGTGAAGGGGCCCGCCGGCACCGGCACCGAGCCGTCGGCGGCGAGCCCGGCGGCCATCAAGCGAGCTTCACCGAAGCGGCGATCGGACCACAGCACGATCAAACGATCGCCGAGCGCGCACAGATCGAGGTCGAGCTCGGCGGTCGAGCCCGGTGCGATCGGCGTTGGCGAGCGAGCGAACTGTCCGTCTTTCGCGATCCAGAGCACCTCGACCGGTCCGCTCTTGCGGACGACGCCGAGCGCGAGCTGCTCGCCGAAGACGACGGCTTGCCAGGCGCGCACGCCCTCGGCGAGCTTTCGCACCTCGCCTGCCGGCTCGCCGCGCTCGCTGATCGACAGGGCGTACACGTCGGCGCCGCCGGCGCTCTGCGCGGCCCAGAGTACGATGCGCCGATCGCCGAGCCGCGCGGCGTCCACCCACAGCACTGGCGACGCCGACTCGCCCAGCCGCCGCGAGGTACCGACGACCTTGCCGGCGCCGTCGAGCACCATCACCTCGATCTGCTCTCGAGCACCGCCGCGGCGCGTGCTGACCACGGCGAAGTCGTCGTTGCCGAGCGAGCGCACCGCGACCACGCCGATCTCGGCGGGCGCGGCTC
>DATLIL010000050.1:0-6185 GCA_035539475.1 Polyangiaceae bacterium | reverse complement strand
GAACAGCCCGACGTGATGGTTGTAGGGCACGGGCGGCACGGGGTCGTTGCACTCCGGGCCGAGGTCGGGGCACTCCGCGAGGTGCTCGGTGGTGCCGGCGAGCGCAGCGAGGCCTAGCCGGAGGTCGAGGCTTCCGGGAGTGATGGCAACAGGTACTGACCCACCGACCGGCAGGTTAGGGTTCGTTCAGGCGCTTCAGGTCTCGGCCCAGCTGGCCGTCGGCCAGAAGAACATGCAGACCACGAGCGGCCAGAGGTACCTCGTCACTCGGTACCCTTGGCGATCGCCGCGTCGATGCCCTTGAGATCGAGCCCGACGATCTGCCCGACCACGTCGCCCTTCTTGCCGTAGATGATGACGTACGGCAGCTGCTGCACTCCAGTGAGGTAGCGCTTGGCCAGCGGTGTGTACCAGTCGCCGACGTCGAGCTTGCGGTAGGCGACGTCTGGCCGCTGCTTGATGACTCCGAGCATGTGCTCGTCGAGCATGCGGCACGGCTCGCACCAGATCGCTCCGAAGTCGAAGACGGTGACCTTGCCGGCCACCACGTGCGTCTGCAGGTCGGGCAGGTCCTTGCCGTCCGCCGCCAGCGTGCTCACGTCGCCAGCCTCGGCCTTGGTCCAGGGCAGGTACACGCCCTGACCCGAACCTTCGACGACCTCGTACTTCTCGTCGCCCTTGAGCTCGTTGGCCCGCGCGAGCGGATCGTAAGAAGGAGCGGCCACCACGGTCAGCTCGGCGCTGCGCCGATCGAACTTGGCCGACACGACGCCGTCCTCCTGCTTCATCTTCTCGACCAGCTGATCGCCGCAGCTGCTGCAGTCGAGCTGACGCAAGCTGAGCACGGTGGTGCGGGCGTCGGCCGGCGGCTGACGGGCACCGCAGCCGAGCGCCACGCAGAACAACAGCGCCAGGCCTACTCTCGGGAACGACATGCGCGAAATCTAGCAGCCCGGGCGGCGCTACTCCTGCCCGCCGTCGAGATCCTCGGCCAGATAACTGAGGATGACCTCGTCCAGCGACTTTTCACCGACACCATCACCGAAGATGCTGCGGGCGCTGGGAGGCGGGGCGGCCGCGAACTGCGCAGAAGGCCGCTGGCCCGTCGCAGTGCGCTTGCGACCCGGCGCAGGGTTGCTCTTGCGGCTGCGCGGCGGAGGGGGCGAAACCGAGGGTTTGGACGGTCGCTCAGGGATGTCGTCGAGCGAAGCGACGGCCCGATCGAGCGCGTCCGGCGAAGGCGGAGGCACGCTCGGGGTCACGCGCTGCAGGTTCGGATTCGAGAGCGCCTGCCGCCGTATCGGACCCTCTTCGTCTCGCGGTGGGTCCAGCGGCAGCGATGGCGGCTGGGCCTCCACGGGTGCAGGCGGCGGAGCCGTCGGTGGCGGCACGACGACGCTCGGACGGGGCGGGGGCGCCGGCGGCTCGGGCAGCGGGCCGATCACGCGCTCCAGCAGTCCATCGTACTCGCCAGCGCGGAGCGACACGAACATCGCCTTGTGCTGGTCCTTCATCAGACCGCGCACGACGGTCGACAAGTCCTGACGCTCGAGGTGCTCGCTGTAGTCGGTCTTGGCCGTCTTGATGATGCGCCCGCCGTCGGCAAACAAGTGCGTCACGATACGCGGGAAGCGCACCCCAGAGTCTTCGGTCTGGATGTGGAAGATGCGACCGCGATGTCGGACGTTGTTATTGAAACCAAGGACTGGCGTGGGCACCCTGGACACTGTTTCGACCCTTACCCCGCTGAAGGCAAAAACCAATCACGGCGGGGTAGTGCTGACAGCCGACTCACGGTTCATCGTAGCAACCCAAGTCGCGCCTGCCTACAGCATGGAGATAGCTATCTCGTTGCTTCATCGAGACGCCGCATGCCTTCCAGCAGGAGTGCCTCGGGACTGGCGGTGACCACCTGTTGCGGTGCGGTGAAATTGGGATCGAGCGCGAAGTCGCCCTGATTCAGGCTGAGCATCGCGTAGAACGCGTCTTCGCCGCGCAGGTTTGACCACATGGCATTGAAGATCGCGCCGCCCACGAAGTGAATCTCGCCGGCGTTCTGTCCGGAACGGATTTTTAGAGAGCCCGTCTTGCGACCGTGCCAGAGCACCTGGACGATATCGGGCAAGCTCATCTCTTGTAGGGAGCCCGACACGCCGCGCGCGATGTTCCCGCGCACCGCCTCGCGGTCGATGATCTGCTTCAACTTGGCGACGAGCAGATCCGCGCTAGCGGGCTTCGTCAAAAAGTCGGCGGCGCCGAGATCAAAGGCCTTCTGCGCGTCGGTGCGACCGGCGCGGTGCGTGACGAAGACCCAGGGCAGGGCTCGACCCCAGGCTTGCTTGCGGGCCTGCTCGAGCAGCTTGAAACCGTCGGTGCCGGCGCCGAGCTCGATCTCGCTGACGACGACCTCGATCTCGCCCTTCTCCAGGATCTTGAGCGCCTGATCACCGGCGTGGGCCTGCTGCACCTCGAAGCCCTGCTCGATCATGCGTAGCTCGAGCACGGTGGTCTCTTCGGGATCCGGATCCACGATCAGCGCGCGGCGGCGATTGGCCAGGAGCCGCGCCTTCAGATCTTCGCCCGTCACGGTGTGCTTGAAGATGTCGACCAGGTTCGGGTCGAAGACGGTGCCGCGATAACGCTCGAGCACTTCGCAGGCTTGCACGGGGCGCAGCGCCTTGCGGAACGGGTTACGGGGGTTCTGCGTGAGATCCGCGTAGGTGTCGGCGATGGCGAGCAGGCGCCCACCGAGCGGGATCTCCTTGCCCGCGCGCTTGTCCGGAAAACCCGTGCCGTCGTAGCGCTCGTACATGTGCTCGATGGCGCTGGCGGTGTCGTTGTCCAGACCCGCAGCCTCGAGCATGTGCAGCGGCGCCTTGTAGTGCTTGTTCGCCGAGGTGCGGTGGCCCTCGTACTCGGCGACGTTGAGCGCCGTCAGATGGTACGTGCCCATCTTGCCGAGGTCGTGCAGGTAGCCGGCGGCGACGTGGGCCTTCTGCGTGACCTCGGGCAGACCGATGCGCTCGGAGATGCGGCGCATCAGGCGCGCCACCTGGGCGGAGTGACCGCGCAGCTCGGCGCGGGCGTTTTCCAGCAGCGTGACCAGGACGTTCAGCGTCTCGAGGTACGAGTCGTCCGAGACGTTCGCGCTGCGCTTGCCTGCCCCCGCGCGCGGCTTCTCGAGGTCGCCCTCGGTGAGCATGCGCTCGCCGCTGGTGGCCTCCTTGGCCAGGCTCATGGTCAGGCTCTCTTCGCTGACCAGGTTGCGCTCGAACACGTCGAGCATGTTCGTGAACTGCGCGTGAGCCTCGCTGTCGAGCGCGGCGAAGGCGTGAATATCCCCACCGTAAGCCTTGCCGATCGCGGCTCGCACCGCGCGCGGACGACCGACGAAGGCGTGCACTACCTTGGCGCCCGACGCGACCTGCACGTCGTGCAGCGCCTCCATGTTGCCCGGGTCGGGGGTGACGACGCTGAGCGTCGCGTTCTGCGCGTCGTAGAGCACGGGAAAGATCAGATCGCGCTCGGCGAGCTTCTTCGGAACCCGATCGAGCGTGACGCGATCGATGTCGGCCTTGGCCAGCTTCTCCGTCGAGACGAAACGCGTGCGATAGAGCGCGGCCAGGTATTTGAGCAGGGCCGCTTCGTCGATGGCCTTGATCTCGAGCAGCGCCTCTTCGATGCGCTCACCGGTTCGCGCGATCGTATTGAGGACTGCTTCCTGGTGTTCGGGCTTGATCACACGGTCCACCACCATGCGGTCGAGCAGTCGGGAGCCAGTGGGCGGAGCCATGCGCCAGCACCCAAGTATAACGAACGCAGGCCAGGGGGTGGCAAGGCTCCCGGGGGCCGGCCGTTCGGCAGAAGGTCGCGGAAGCACAGGTGTTTTCCGGAGGGACCCAGGTGTCAGGGGGTCCAGAGGCCCAGCCGGAGGGGGATCGAGGGGGGCTACCTGCACGAATGCGGCCCTCTCTCTTGACGACACGGCCGTCGAAGGCTAGTAAACGCGCCCTTTCGCCCCTCTGAGGTCATTCGCTATGCGCACGCACGTGTCCAAACCGGCCGACGCCACCGCCGCTCGTAAGTGGTGGGTTGTCGATGCCAAGGGCCAGCCCCTCGGGCGGCTCGCATCCAAAGTTGCCCACGTCCTGCGCGGCAAGCACAAGCCGACCTACCAGCCCGACGTCGACACCGGTGACTTCGTCATCGTGGTCAACGCGGCGGAGATCAAGGTCAGCGGCAAGAAGGCGACCGACAAGTTCTACTATCGCCACAGCGGCTACCCGGGCGCGATCAAGGGCGAGGCCTTCCGCGACCTGCTCGCACGTCGCGTCGAGATGCCGCTCACCATCGCGGTCAAGGGCATGCTGCCCAAGAACGTGCTGGGTCGGCAGATGCTGACCAAGCTCAAGGTGTACGGCACCGCCGAGCACCCCCACGCTGCACAGCAGCCCGAAAAGCTTCCCTGATCTAAGGAAATCGAGCGATGAGCGACACTCAAACGTATGCCACTGGTAAGCGCAAGACGGCCGTGGCGCGGGTTTGGATCCAGGCGGGCGAGGGCAAGGTCATCGTCAACGGCGTGACCGCCGAAGAATACTTCGAGCGTGAGACGGCGCGCATGGTCGCTCGCCAGTCGCTCGAGGTGCTCGAACTGCTCGACAAGTACAACGTCCGCGCGACCGTGGCCGGCGGCGGGCACAGCGCCCAGGCCGAGGCCATCCGCCAGGGTGTGGCGAAGGCGCTCACCACCGAGGATCCGGAGCGCCGCCGTGCTCTCCGCCGTGCCGGCTTCCTGACCCGCGACGCTCGCAAGAAGGAGCGCAAGAAGTACGGTCAGGCCGGCGCACGTAAGCGCTTCCAGTACTCCAAGCGCTGATCTCGCGGACCTCTTGGGGCTGGGCCCCAAAAGACAACGAGGCACCAGGCCGGTACACGTAAGCGCTTCCAGTACTCCAAGCGCTGAGGCGAAGAGCCCCTCGCGGGGCTCCGCTCCAAAAATATTACGCGCCTGGCCTTGTCTTCGGGCCGGCTCTGGCGAAGGTTTACCGATCCCGAGCCATGCCCGAGTTCAAGCTGCGCAGCGACTTCCAGCCCAAGGGTGATCAGCCCCGGGCCATCGAAGCGCTTTCGCGCGGCGTCGACGCAGGCGAGCCGCACCAGACGCTGCTCGGCATCACCGGCAGCGGCAAGACGTTCACGATCGCGAACGTCATTCAGCACTACGGCAAGCCGACGCTGATCATCGCGCCGAACAAGACGCTGGCGGCGCAGCTCTACGCCGAGATGCGCGACCTGTTCCCCGAGAACGCGGTCGCCTTCTTCGTCAGCTACTACGACTACTACCAGCCCGAAGCCTACATCCCGACGACCGACACCTTCATCGAGAAGGACGCGATCATCAACGACCAGATCGATCGCATGCGGCACACGGCGACGCACGCGCTGCTGTCGCGCGACGACGTCATCATCGTGGCCAGCGTCAGCTGCATCTACGGCATCGGCTCGGCCGAGACGTACTCGGGCGTGTTGATCGAGATCAACAAGGGCGAGGAGCTTCGGCGCGACAACCTGCTGCGCCAGCTGGTCGACATCCAATACGAGCGCAACGACACCGACTTTCACCGCGGCACCTTCCGCGTGCGCGGTGACGTGGTCGAGATCTTTCCTGCCTACGAGGAGGCGCTGGCCATCCGCGTCGAGTTCTTCGGCGACGAGGTCGACGCCATCAGCGAGGTCGACCCGCTGCGCGGAAGGGTGCTGGGGCAGCTCGACAAGTACTCGGTGTTCCCCGGCTCCCACTACGTCACGCCGCGGCAGCAGCTGGCGCGTTCGATCGAGGCCATCCGCCTGGAGCTGCGCGAACGGCTGGACTACTACGACAAGCAGGGGCGCTTTCTCGAGAAGCAGCGCATCGGCCAGCGCACCTCGTATGACCTCGAGATGCTGGAGCAGATGGGCTTCGTGCAGGGCATCGAGAACTACTCGCGCCACCTCTCGAACCGTAACCCCGGCGATCCGCCGCCCACGCTGTGCGACTACTTCCCGCAAGACTTCTTGCTGGTGATCGACGAGTCGCACCAGACGGTGCCGCAGCTCCGCGCCATGTACAACGGCGACCGCTCGCGCAAGGAGACGCTGGTCGAGTACGGCTTCCGCCTGCCGAGCGCGCTCGACAACCGCCC
>DATLIL010000049.1:0-1551 GCA_035539475.1 Polyangiaceae bacterium | reverse complement strand
CGACGCAGGGTCTACCTCCGAAGCCGCGCTCGTTTCCCGAATGCTGAACGCCGCCGTCTACCTCGGCGGGGGCGGCGGGGGCACGGGTGGCGGTGTCACCGGTGGCGGCGGGATGTCGAACGTGTCCCACGCGGGCGTGTGATTCGACTCGTCGATCGGTTGATTCCAGAAGTACAGCGCTGGATAGCTCGTCACTTCGCCGCCAACGACGACGATCGGTGACATGAAGAGCTGCGGCACGACCGTGTAGCGCGTGGAGCTGAACACCAGCCAGTAGTAAGTCCGATCGCCATGGCTCTCGCTGCGCGGCGACCAGCGCGCCCACGTATTCGAGACCCCGGGGCTCACCTTGCCGCTGCAGGCGGTCGGATCGTTGCCGACCGGGCGCAGAGGTGTTCCGCCGGCGCTCGGCACCAGGAAGATTTCCATGGTGGGTTCGGCGTAGGGACGGGTGATGCCCGCGACGCGGTTGAACGCGACGTAGGCGTCATCGGGTGAGTAGGAGGGATAGGTCTCCGTCCAGTCAGGGTCGGCGGCTCCCGCCAGCGCCGTCGCCGTGCCGCCCAGGCGGTCGTTGTACGGAATGACGTAAATATCGGCAGGCCCGCCCTCGACGCGGCCGTCGACGAAGCTCTTGGCGGAGACGTAGGCGATGTTCTCGCCGCTCCGGCTCCAGCTCGGCGCGACCTGGCCGAAGTCGGTGGGCCAGTTCGGTGGAGGCGGCTCGCCGTCGTGTGCGAGAAGTCCCGTCGCGGTCTCGAGCGTCTCGGCCTCCAGATCCACCCAGCTCAGCCCCTGTTTCCCGGCGCTGTTGAAGCTCGTGATGATGACGTGATCACCGTCCTGCCAGTGGGCGGGTGAGACCGCTGCGGCTCCGCGTTGGGGCAGGAGTAGCGCCTGGCGACCGCCCTCCTTCAAGAACGGCGGCTTCTGGCCGAGGTTGTCCGCCTTGATGCCGGCGATCATATCGCCGTACTGCGCGCTACCGAGCGAGGTGATGGCGTAGGCGCCGTCGGGGCTCGAGATGTGGCAACCGATACAGCCAGAGTTGGCCTCGGGAATGTCCGCCGGCGTCAGGACCGACGCGACGCCCTCATCGCCGACCTTGAAGCCCTTGAGTGCTGACTCCACGCTGCCCGCGCCGGAGGTCCAGTACACGATCGTCCCCGGCGCTTCGACCGGCGCGATGGTGATTTCGCCCGACACTTCACCCACGTCCGTGAGCGCGCCCGAGCCCTTCACGCCGCTCCTGACCGTGACCTCGAGCGGCCGATCTTCGGAGTGGTCGCGCAGCGCGAGCCACATGTCTCCGGGCATGATCCAGGCCGTGACGCTGGTGTAGACGACGAGATCTTGCGTCTGGTTGTCGGCGTGGACGCGGATTTCGAAGAGATTGTGGCCCTCCGCTGCCACCCAGCGGAAGCGGGGCCGCTGCCAGTTCTTGGGCAAGAGCGAGCCGAGCTCGGGCTCGAGCAGGCAGGGACCCGTGGTCGCCGGCGTCACCCCCTCGAAGAGCGCGCGATCCGCAGGCGTGGTTCCACTGTCGTAGAT
>DATLIL010000048.1:0-2202 GCA_035539475.1 Polyangiaceae bacterium | reverse complement strand
GGCCATCGAGGAAACGCAGCGCGGCGGGCACGGAGAGAAAGCCGCTCGGATCGCTCGTGCCGGTCCAGTCGAACTCGAGCTGATAACGTGAGCGGTCGCGGCGCTGAGCGAACGCAACCGCGCGCTCGCGCTCGCCGGCCGCGAGCTCGTGGGTCAGAGCCTGGGCCTGAAGGCGCCCTGCCCGGACGAGATGATCGGCGCGATGGCGACGCTACCGCTGCCCGATGCCGGCCCCGGCAGCGCGCTCGCGCTGAACCGCGCGCTCCTCGACAAGTACGCCATCGAGTGCTTCACGCTGGACTGGCCGCGCCCGGAGAGCCGCGTGATCAGGCTGTGCGCCCAGGCCTACAACGAGCTCTCGGAGTACGAGCGACTGGCTCAGGCCGTGGCCGAGCTCTCTGCCGCCTGACGTTCGCCGCGATCGAGCAGCGAAAGCCCGAGCGTGGCCGCGACGACGAGCCCGCCGCCGAGCAGAAGCTCGGTAGTGAGCACCTCGTTGTCGTAGGCGATGCCGAGCCGCGGCGAGAGCCACGCCGGCAAACCCAGGGCGAACAAGCTGGCAAACACCGGCTCCAGGCCATAGATGATGCCCGCCTCGCTGGCCGTGACCTCGCGCTGAAAGCGGTTCATGAGCACGAAAGAGAACAACGTGCTGAGTAGCAGCATCAGCGCGAAGACGATCAGCGAAGGTGCGGTGCCGACGACGGCGACGACGTCCGCCGGGCCGCGGAGGTGGACCAGCGCCACGGGCGCGGCCATGGCGGCCATGGCGAAGAACATCACGTTGGTGACGGGCGCGGTGCGGTTCTCGGCGAAGCCCTGGTGGCTGAGCAGCAGGATCTGGATGGTGAAACACAGCGCGGCGCCCAGCGTTTCGGCCTCGCCGCGCCCCAGGCTGAGCGTCGCCGGGTCGAAGCCGGACAGGATGGCGAGACCCAGTACCGCCAGGCCGGCGCAGGCGACGATCCTGGGTGCCGGCCAGCGCCTGGTCAGCAGCGCCGTGACCGTGGGCAACAGCAGCACGTAACCTTGCGTCAAGAAGGCGCTGGTGGAGGCCGCCGTATACGCCAGGCCGTCGGCTTGCAGCACCATACCGATGCCGGTGCTGACGCCGAGCCACAGCCCCTGCACGAGCTCGCTCTTCGTTGGCCGGATCGGCTTCAGCACGCTGAGCACGACCGCACCGATCGAGAAACGCAGCGCGATCGTCGCGCCCGAGACGAACCAGCTGTCCATGCCCGGCGCGAGCACCCCGGCCCGCGCCGTCAGCGCCTTCATCAGTGGAAAGCCGAGACCCCAGCAAACGCAGGCGAGCGCGAGCGCCAGCACGGCGCGTCCCTTGCGAGACGACGGCGCCGGTTTCACGGCTCGCCGGCGACGGGCTCGCGCAGCTCGATCACGTTGCCGTCCGGGTCGCGCACGAACAGGGCCATGCCCTCGCCCAGGCGCAAGGGGCCACCGCTGATCGCAATGCCGAGCTCGCCGAGCTTGGCGACCAGGTCATCAATCGAGGAGCTGACCTGGAGCGCCATGTGCGTGTAGCCCGGCCACTTCGTCGGGACGTCCATCAGCACGTTACGAGACTCGTGCGGCACGCCGTTCAGGATCAGGTTCAGCTCGACCCCGGCGGTGTTCTTCAAGATGGCGACCGGCTCGGGCCCGCCGCGCCAGACGAGCTCGAAGCCGAGCTTGGCGTAGAACGCAATGGCGCGTTCGGGATCGGCGACGCGGATGCCGACGTGATCGATGGCTTTGACGGAGATCATGAGCTCAGGGCGCTGGCGCGGCGCTGACAGCGGGAGGGGGCGCCGAAAGCACCGCGGCTGCAGCGCTGGGCTCCGCTGCCGCGTCGGCCGAAGCGGCGTCGACGCTAGCATCCTTGCCCAGAGCGCGCACGGGCGCGGGCGCGTCAGCCTCCGGCGGAACGTCGAGGAAGAAGGTGAAGGCGCTGACCGGCCCCGGCTCGAAGTCGCCGCGATACCCGCCGCACAAGCCACGACGCTGCAACCCGGCCTTGTAGAGCGCGTCGCTCTTGCGCGCCAGCACGGTGCCTTCTGGACCGCCCTCGCGCACCTCGAACGTCAGGCCCTTCTTCGTCAGCTCCACGGCGCGCACGGTGACCGCGGCGGGGCTCTTCGACTGATTGCTGCAGGCCTCACGCTGCGACAGGCACTGCCACTCACTTTCGTCGGCGCGCTTCAC
>DATLIL010000047.1:0-5735 GCA_035539475.1 Polyangiaceae bacterium | reverse complement strand
CTGGGCCAGGATTTTCTTGGCGATGACCCCGGCGGCCACCCGCGCCACCGTCTCCCGGGCGCTGCTGCGCCCGCCCCCCCGATAGTCGCGAAAGCCGTACTTGGCGTCGAAGGTGTAGTCGGCGTGACCGGGACGGTACTTGTCCTTGATGTCGGAGTAGTCCTTGCTGCGCTGATCCTGATTGCGCACCAGGATGGCGATGCTCGTGCCCGTCGTCTTGCCTTCGAACACGCCCGCCAGAATCTCGGGGCGATCTTCTTCTTGCCGCTGCGTGACGATGTGACTCTGGCCGGGGCGCCGTCGCGCGAGATCGACCATCAGGTCTTCTTCGCTGAGCGCGATGCCGGGAGGGCAGCCGTCGATGATGACGACGTTGCCGGGACCGTGGGATTCGCCTGCCGTCGTGATACGGAACGAGTGACCGAAGCTATTACCGGGCATGGGTGCCTGACCCGGGGTTTAGCGCAGAACCGTGGCGCAGCCGTAAACGATTTGAACTTCCAGCACTTCGCCGGATTTCAGCTCGTTACAGGCCTCGCCCAGGACTTCCACGGTTTGCGGGCCGAGCCATCGCCAACCGTCCTCGCCCTCGGCGGGGAGCAGGTGTTCGTCGAAGTACAGATTGACCTGGTCCTGATCCTCGGGCTCGCGCTCGAGCTCGATCGTGCAGCTGATGGCGACGCCAGTGCCGATGGCCTGCAGTGCGTCGGCCAGCGCGGCCGGGTCGTCCGCCGAAAAGTAGGCTTGATCGCCGCTCTGCGCCGTCCCACCCAGCTCGGCCAGGTGGTTCAAGAGGTCGCTGTAGAACGTCGCGCCGGGCATGCCGATGACGAAGGTCGAGATGCCGAGCTCGGCCAGCGCCGAGACCTCGTCTTCGAGGCTGGGGCCGTCCACGCACCAGCGCTGCATGCCCTCCCCGGTGTTGTCCGGGTCACAGCAGTTGAAGTCCGTGTCGCAGGTGAAGTTTGCGACCATGGCGCCCTCGACGTTGAGCATGCAGCTCGCCGCCGTGCACGTCGCGTCCTGGTTGCAGTTGGGTGCGCCGTCCGTGGCGAGCACCACATAGGTGCGCGGACCGAGCTCGGTCAGAGTCGAACGGAGCCCTGCCAGCGTGGCGGCGGTGGGCGTGCCGCCTTGCTCCTCGGCGTAGCCAAGGCGCGACAGGAGATCGGAGAGCACGGGCCCCATCGTGCCGTCCCTGGCGTAGCTCGCCGGATCGCCCTGAGTCGTCGGAAAGACCTGCTTGCCTGGAGTGCAGCCGTCGCTCGATGACGCGGGAAACACGGCAGCGCCGTAGCGCACGCGGTGCCCGATCTTGCTCAGCACCTCGCCCAGCACGCCGCGCGCGGTCTCGTACTTGCTCTCCGTGGCGCCTTCGAACGGCTGCACCATGCTGCCCGAGCGATCCAGCACGAAGTAGAGCGTGGGCGGCTCGCTGATCGCCGGGATGATCTCCTCGCCGCACACGCCCGATCGTCCCCCGCTGGGCTCCACATCTATGCCGCCGTCCGAGGGCCCGACCGCACTACCGCCGGCCGCGAGGAAGGGCGGCGGGTGATCGTCCTCCGCGCAGCCCGGGGCAGCCAGCGCCAGCGCCAGAGTCAGCGGCAAGAAGGGGAGCAACGCACGCAATCAGCCAAAGCATAGCCCGGAAGGAAGCGATCCGGCGGCGGGCGCGTTATGGTCCGGGCCGTGGTCCGCTCCTGGCCCCAGCGCGCACGCGAGATTCCGATGCTGCTGTTCTCGGTGCTCGCGTGCTTGCTGCTCGTGGCGGGACTGGTCGATAGCCGTCGGGTCCGGGTCGAGTGGGTGCAGGCGGCGCCCGCGCCCGTCGAGCACGAGGAGCGCGACGCGACGCTCACCGTCGCCGTGCGCGCGAAGGGTGGCTCGAGCATTCCAGGGGCGACCGTGCAGGCCTTCTGGGAGCGCGACCAGAACTACTACTGGGCTGGAGCCGAGGTCAGCGACGACCGCGGCCAGGCGCGACTGGAAGAGCTTCCGAGCGGTAGCTCCTGGATCCTCGTCGACGCTCCGGGCAAGGCGCGGGTCGCGCGGCGAGTCATGCTCACACGCGGCGAGCAGCACGTGGACGTCGAGCTCGACGTGGAAGACGAGCTCAGCGTGCGCGTCACCGACGAGGAAGGCGCGCGTCTGCCGCGAGCAACGGTGCTCGTCACCACGCGCGATCCGTTGCCGTTCGGGGCGCTCACCGATGCGCGCGGCGAGGCCACGCTCGGCAGGCTCCCGCCCGGGCCCTGGACGGTCAAGGTCTCGGCGCCAGGCTACGAGTCGATCGAGCAGGCGGGCGCCAGCGGCGTCGTGGACATCAGCCTCCGTCGTCTGGGCAGCTTGCACGTCGAGGTGAAAGACCCGCACGGCAAGCCGGCCGCCAACGCGACGGTCGCGATTGCCGGCGCGAGCCTGTGGCCGGCGCGGCGCACGCAGACCGACGAGCAGGGGGTGGCGCGCATCGCGGGGCTGCTCGCCGGAAGCTACGATCTGCAGGCTTCTCTCGGCACGCTCGTGTCGGATCCGATGATCGGCTTCGAGCTCGAGCGCGGCGCAGAGGCGAGCCTGGTGCTCCACCTCGAGGCCGGGCGCATGGTGACGGCCATCGTCACGGAGGGCGAAGGCCCGAACCCGCTGGTCGTGCCGGGGGCGGAAGTCGTGCTGGCCGAAGGCGGTCTCGGCTCGTTTCCGCTGCGTGGGCGCACGGGCAGCGACGGCAAGGTGACACTCGGTCCGATCAGCCTCGGCCCGGCGACGCTGGCAGCGCGTGCGCGCGAGTTCGTGGGCGGTGGTGTGGTTCCGGTGCCCGACGTGCTCGAGGAACCCGTGCGCGTTGCATTGCTGCGCGGTGGGACGCTGCGCGGCGAGGTGGTCGATAGCCGTGGCTTCCCGGTCGACGGCGCCAGCATCGAGGTCGTCGGGACGGATCTGCGCGGGCTCCCCGTGGCGGAGACGCCGCTGGTCTCGAGCTTTCGTAGCACCCACTTTGCCTGGTCTCTGTCCGGCCCCGTTCCGCTGATTCCGGCGGGCGAGCTCGGTGTCATGCCCGGCCCGGTGCCGCCGATCCCGGCTCCCGGTGCCGCGCCGGCGCCGCCAGGAAGGGATCACTCGGCGGCGCCCGCGCCCGACGATTTCGAGATCGAGCCGTTCGAGCCCTGGGTCTCGAGCAGTGACGGCAGCTTCGTCGCGCGGCCTGTCACGCCCGGTCGCGTGCGGGCTCTGGTGAGACACCCGGCCTACGTCGAGGGTGCGAGTGAGCTCGTGTCGCTGGCACCTGGCGGTGAGGCCGAGGTGCGCGTGGTGCTCTTGCAGGGCGGCACGCTGGAGGGTCGAGTCGTCGACGATCGCGGCGATCCCGTGGCCGACGCCGAGATCGAGATCAGCGCGCAGCGCGGCTCGATGGTGCGAGCAACGCTCACTGCAACGGACGGGCGCTTCGAGTTCGCAGCCGTACCGGCCGAGGTGATCGTCTCGGTCACCCGCCGCGAAGACATCGGGCGAGTCGCGTTGCGCAAGACACTGCGCGTGGGCGAGGGTGAACGCGCGGAGGTCGAGCTCGTGCTGCCGGCCGCGCGCGAGCCGGTGCGCATCCTGGTCGAGGACCCCGACGGGCAGCCGCTCGAGCTGGCGGAGATCAGCGCACTTTCGCTGGCTCCCGACGTGCCGCTGCGCAGCACGCTGTTCAGCGACGAGGCGGGCGAGGCCGTGCTCGACGATGCCGCTGGACTGCCGCTGCGGGTGACCGTGCGCGCGCCCGGCTCGCCCACGGTGACGCGGAGCTGGGACGCCGTGCCGGAGGAGATCACCTTCACGCTGAGTCCCGGTGTGCTCGTCAAGGGCAGCGTCACGGCGGTGCGCGGGCGCGTGCGCGTCGATCAGGCCCTGGTGACGCTCATGGCCGCAGGCGAGCGCAAGAGCGCGCTCACCAACGAGGACGGCGTGTTCGAGCTGCGCGACGTTCCCCCGGGGAAGGCGCGCTTGCTGGTGAGCCACCCCGAGTACGCGGAGGCCGAGCTCACGGTGAACATCGAGCGCACCGAGCGAGTGGATCGCGCGTTCGAGCTCGACCCCGTCGACCTGGAAGAGGGCGGTGAGATCGAGGGCGTCGTCGTCGACGGCGAGGACGAGCCCGTGACGGGCGCGCGCGTCTCGCTGGGCACCGCCGCGAGCTACTTGCCGGTAGGGGCGCTGCCGCGTGGCACGGCCGTGAGCGACGGCGAGGGTCGCTTCTCACTCAAGGGAGTCAGACCGGGCATGCACCGCCTGGAGGCCATCGCTGCCGTGGTCGGACGGGGCTCGAGCGCAGCAGTGGAGGTCAGGGGCGGCAGCGTCACCGACGGCGTCCGCATCGTGCTGTCGACGCCCGTCGGGGACGACGATGCGCTGACCAGCGGCGGGGTGGCCGTCACGCTGGGCGAGCGCCGCGCCGACGATGGGGTAGAAGTGGTCGTGGTGCAGGTGGCCGAGGGCAGCGAGGCCGAGCGAGGCGGGCTGCAGGCCGGCGACGTGATCCTGGCGGTAGACGGCCAGGAGCCCGCGAACATGGCCGACGCGCGCGTGCGCCTGGGCGGCCCCGCCGGCAGCGACGTCGTGGTCGAGGTCGATCGGGACGGCGCAGAAGTCCGCCTGCGCGTGGCCCGCGAAGCCGTCCGGCGCTGAAACGAATTGTTCCGGCTGCGGCCTGGCACTAGCATCGCTGCCGTGGCGATCGACCCCGAGCTCGACGCGCTGAGGCGCGCAATTGACGACGTCGATCGTCAGCTCCTCGAGCTGATCGCCGAACGGGTCAAGATCGTGCTCAAGGTCGGTGACTTCAAGCGTCGGCGATCGCTCCCGATCTACGATCCGGAGCGCGAGCGGACGATGATCGAGCAGCTGATCCAGCGCGCGCCCCAGCCGCTGAACCCCGAGATCGTTCGTCGCATCTTCGAGCGGGTGATCGACGAATCGCGCCGCATCGAGCAACACAACAGCGAGTTTCCGCGAGAATAGGTCGCGTGAGGGCTCGCACGATCGTCCCGAGAGCCGTGGTCACGATCGTGGCCCTGGGCTCGCCCGCGGGGGCCGACACGCTGACGGTTGGTCCCGCAGGAGACCACGCTACGCCGTGCGCGGCGTTTGCCGCGGCCGCGGACGGTGACCTGATCGAGATCGCTGCCGGTGACTACGAGGGTGACGTCTGCGCCGTGACGCCGAGCGGACTCACCATCCGCGGCGTGGGCGGCCTTGCTCACGTCGATGCCGCGGGCAACGACGCGCAGGGCAAGGCGATCTGGGTGGTGCAGGGTGATGACACGACGATCGAGAACGTCGAGTTCTCCGGGGCGTCGGTGCCGGACCAGAACGGCGCCGGCATCCGTCAGGAAGGCACGAATCTGACCGTGCGCGGCTGTTACTTTCACGACAACGAGAACGGCATTCTGGCGGGCGACGACGCGGCCAGCGAGATCCTGATCGAGTACAGCCACTTCGAACACAACGGCTTCGGCGACGGGCAGTCGCACAACCTCTACATCAATCACGTGGCGCGCTTGATCTTCCAGTACAACTGGTCGCATCGCGCGGTGATCGGCCACCTGCTCAAGTCGCGCGCTGCCGAGACGCACGTGCTCTACAACCGTTTGACCGGCGAGAGCGACGGCACGGAGAGTTACGAGATCGACTTGCCGAACGGCGGCAAGACGTACGTGATCGGGAACCTGATCGAGCAGGGGCCGCAGACGGAC
>DATLIL010000046.1:0-2984 GCA_035539475.1 Polyangiaceae bacterium | reverse complement strand
GGGCAACGAGATCGAGCTGCCGGTCGTCGCCGACGCCGGTGTCAACGAGCCGCGCGACGTTCCCGAGAACGAAGTCGACGAAGTGGTTCCCGCGGCGCCGCGCACCTGGGGCAGCGACAAGCCGCTGAACAAGTAGCAGGGCGTCAGAAGGCGCCGCTGAGCGAGACGCCGGTGAAACCGGGCGCCACTGCCGGCAGCAACGCCGTACGCGGCTTCGCGCTGGAGGCGCTGGCAGGCTGGCGCGGCGATGCGAAGTACCAGATGAGCCCGCCGACCACGACGGGGATGCCCGCGAGCGCGACGACGCCGCCCACGTTGCGGCGGGTCTGAGCTGAATTGGCGGCGTCGGCATCCGGACAACCCATGCGAGTCTCCGGGTTGTCGCACTGGGCCTCGAAGTCGGACACCTGCTTGGCAGAGATGCCGAAGAGCACCCCGCCGCCAATGACCATGACGCCGCCTACGCCCACGAGGATCAGCGGAGCGATGGGGCGGCTGCCCTCTTCGTCGGGCGGGGGGCCCGCCGGCGCCGCGGGCGCGGCCGTCTGAGCCGGCTGATCTTGCGGTGCCGACTCGGTCGCGGCCGCCTGCTGCTGGGCCGCGGCGGCTTCTTCCGAGTCGATCGCTTTCTTGAGCACCTCGATACGGCGCGTGATCTGCGGCTTGTCGGGGGCGGTCGGCTCGCGCGCGACGAACGTTTCCAGGGCCATCACGGCTTGCTTCTTGTTGCCGTTGAGCTCGTAGGCGCGGGCCAGGTTGAGCAGCATCTGGTGCTTGCTGCAGTCCCGGCGGTAGGCGTCCTCCCAGTAGAGGATGGCCCGGGGATAGTCGGCCTCGTTGAACGAGACGTTACCGGCTTGAAAGGCGGCCTTTGCGGCGGTCACGTCCGAGTCGCTCGGATCGCGCGTGCACTCCGGGTAGGGCTTTGCCTCTTCTTCGGCGTGAGCGGCGACGGGCGTGAGGAGCAACGCGGCTCCGAGCCACCATGCTCTCGGTAGAGCGCGCAAGAAGCCTTTCGTCATGATCTGGCCGTCGTAAGTCAAAGGCGTCGATAGCATAGAAGCCCCGGAGACGAATCCCCAAATTCCTTCTATGGAGCGGAGCCGCAGCTTCCTTCTGCGCGGCCTTCGAGTCACAGCGGAGGACGCGGGTTCACCGGCCCTGCGGCCCAGGAGGCAGAGCTGCTGGAATCAGGCTGGACGGAGCTCGGCTTGAGGCTTGAATCATGCGCGGTTCCGGGCTCTTGTTATGCGTGGTGACAAGCGCCAAATCGTTGCTCGGAAGTGTTCGCGTCTGGGTGGTAATCGCGCTCGTCGCGCTCGGTACGGTGCTGGCTGTGGCAGCCACCGCCGAAGCGCAAGGAACGAGCACGTCCAAGAAGCTCGAGGCCATTCGTGTGCGCATGGAAAAAGGCCAGGCCCTGTACGTCAAGGGCGACTACCCCGGTGCTGCGCAGGTTTTCGAGGACGGCTACAAGTCGTATCCCTACTCGGCGTTTCTGTTCAACGCCGGCGTTTGCTACCAGAAGCTCAATGACTTCGAGCACGCGCTCGAGAAATTCCGCGATTACCTGCGCGTCGATCCGAACGCGCCCGACGCCGCCAAGGTGAACGACCGCATCGCTGCGCTGGAAGCCGCGCGCAGCGCGCTCGACGCCGGCGTGCCGGAAGCCGGAACACTCGGTGACGCGGGCGACGCGGGGCCCGTCGATCTCGACGCCGGCGTGCCGGAAGCCGGTGCGCCGCCGCCACCGATCGTGCCCGACGACGACAGCGCCATGAAGTCGCTCGTCGTGATCGAGACCGAGCCGGACGGCGCTCCGCTCCGTCTGTACGCGCGAACCGGTGCCAGCGCCGCGCCGTTCAAGGTCGGCGGCGAGAACCCCGGCTGGACCGAAGTGCAGAGCACGCGCTCACCCGCCAACATGACGCTCGCGGTCGGGCGCTATCACCTCGTGGTCGAGAAGTTTCGCGACTTCAACGTGAGCGAGACCGACATCGACGTGGCTCCCGGCCACGTGTTGCACTTCAAGGCCAACCTGTCGCAGGGCGCCTTCATGGCCTTCTTGCGGGTCAGCTCCAACGTCCCCGGAGCCTTCGTCTACCTGGACGATCCGGAGAAAAAGAAGCCGCTCTGGGGCCTCTCGCCGCACAGCGAGCTGGTCGGTCACGGCACGCACAAGGTCCTGGTCGAGGCGCCCGGCCACGAGCCGCTGAGCACGGACGTCGTGCTCAAACACGGCGAGCAGAAGGAGCTCGAGGTCAAGCTCGTGCGCGTCGGCTACGGCGTCCTCCGCATTCACTCCAACGCGCTCGAGATCAAGGTGGAAGTCGATGGCCAGCCGAAAGGCTCGTGGCACACCGGTGATCCCCCGCTCGACATCCAGCTGCCCTCGGGCCCGCACCAGCTGCTCGTGACCAGTCCGGGCCGCAAGGACTTCGAAGGTCAGGTCGATATCCCGCGCGGCCAGGTGCTGCCGGTACACGCCACCATGATCCAGACCTACCCGCGCGGCGGCGCCTGGCTGCAGGCCATCGCCGGTGCGGCGTTCATCGGTGCCGCCGTCTGGGCCGGCACCGAGGCGGACAACATCCACGAGCAGCTCGAGGCTGATCGCGCGCAGGGTACGCTGGAGTCGGACGACTCACGTGCCACCAAGGGCAAGTGGCTCGCCATCGGCTCCAACGCGGGCTTCGGCGTGGGCGCCATCCTGATCGGCCTGGCCACCTACAACTTCATTCGCGACCCGCTGCCGGATTCCTCGACGCAGCTGGAGAAGCCGGCCGAGTTCGACGATCCGCGCAAGAAACAGAAGCCGGACCAGCAAGCACGCGGTCCGCGGCTGGACGTGGCGCCGTACTTCGGCAGTAACTCCGGTGGCGTCGTCGTGGGAGGAAAGTTCTGATGCGCCGCGCCCTGATCATGCTCCTCTCGTTGCATGCGGCCGCTTGTTCGTGGGGTCGCTTCGACGACGTCACCGAGTC
>DATLIL010000045.1:0-1725 GCA_035539475.1 Polyangiaceae bacterium | reverse complement strand
CGCGTGCTGTGGCCCTGGCTCGTCGCGGCCGCGGTTGCCGGCGGCGGGTGGGCTTGGTTCGGCGGCGCCCGTCGTCGGGTCCGCAGCACCGCTGCTCCCCAGCGCCGTCGCCGCCGGCAATCCCGCGGAGCTGCGCGCCGGCTCGTCTGCTGGTGCGGCCACCGCCATCATTCCCGAGCTCGACGCGCGCTGGTCCGGCGGGGTGAGCGGGACGACGACTGCCTGAGGCGAGGAAGTTTCGGGCAGATCAGTGCCCTGGTCGTCGGGTAGCTCCGCGTCGTCGACGAGCAACCCTTCCTCTCGCGCCGAGCCCAGCGCTCCGCCGACGATGTCGCCCAGCCCGCGCAGACCTGGTCGCGGAGCGATCGGGCGCTTGGGCGGCTGCTTCGTCGGATCGCGCTCCCACGCGTCGAGCGCCTCGATCAGCTCGGCTAGCTCGCTGTTGCGTGCGTTGCGATCGGGCAACAGGCCCCGCTGCAGGATCGCGCCCAGCACTGGCTCCTCGATGCCGTACGCGTCGAGTGGCTTCGGCTTGGAGAACACCGCCTTGAGCAGCGCGTCACGGGTGTTTCCGGCGAAAGGCGCTTGGCCGGTCAGGGCGGCGAAGAGCGTGGCGTAGAGCGCCCAGACGTCGTCGGTGACGGACTCGCCCGCGCCCTTCAGTCGCTCCGGTGAGCAGAATGCCGCCAGCGGGGGTGCCACCAGCTGCGAGAGCACCGGCGCGATCGCGCGCTTGGCGGGCATGGCGATCACGCTGCGCGGAGAGATGGCGCCGTGCACGGCGTTGGCGCTGTGGAGCGCCTGCAGCGCCTCGCACAGGCGGAGCGTCCAGGCCACGGCCTTGGCCGGGTGCAGCTTGCCGGCCTCGAGCTGACCGCGCAGGGTCTTTCCCGGGATGTGGTCGGCGACGAACGCGACCGCTCCGGGTGGGATGTTGGTGCCCTCGGGCAGCTCGCCGGGCTCGGCCGGCACCACGTCGACGATACCGGCCAAGTACACGTGCTTGACGTCCACCGCGGGCTGCAGCGCGTTCTTGCGCGCAGCGTCGACCAGCGCGACGACGACGCGTTTGCCGTTGGAGACGTTGACGCCGAAAAAGCGCGCCAGGCCCGTTGCAGACTGCAGCGCACGCTGCAGCGCATAGCGCCCACCGAGCGGAGGTCGTTCTTCCGTCATTCGTCAGACAGCGCACGAGGCGCTGAAGAAGCAGATGCCATCGTAACACCACGACCACGAAATTTGCGAAGAACTCCGGTATTCTATCTACCAAACCCAGCCTGCCCGTGGGCCGAGACCCTGGCCGTGGCTCCCGTCGACGCCGTCAAGAGATCCCTCCGCAAGATCCCGCGCCTGCCCGGCATGCTGGTGGATGCGCGTGTGCGCTGGGGTGCGGCGCTGCGCGACTCCTTGGCGCGGGGTTACGACACGAAGGCGTTCCGGTCGGACGTCATGGCGGGCGCTGTGGTGGCCATCGTCGCGCTGCCGCTCTCCATGGCGCTCGCGATCGCCACGGGTGTACCGCCGCAACACGGCCTGTACACGGCAATCATCGGCGGCTTCGTGGTGGCGCTGCTCGGCGGATCGCGCTTTCAGGTGACGGGTCCCACGGCGGCGTTCGTGGTCATTCTGGCGCCGATCGCGACGCGCCACGGACTCGAGGGCCTCTTGATCGCCGGCTTTCTAGCCGGCTTGTTGCTCGTGGCCATGGGCTTCGCGCGCATGGGG
>DATLIL010000044.1:0-13023 GCA_035539475.1 Polyangiaceae bacterium | reverse complement strand
CGGGCTCGTTCGTCAGCCTGCGCGCGACTTGCACCACGAGCGCCGCAGCCGCTCCCGAGAGCGCGCTGCCGAGCTCGAGCTCCTGGCGCGGCAGTCCGAGTGGACGCCCCAAGACTCGCGACAGCAGCGCCTGGACACCATCGGGCTCAATCGCGACGCCGTAGTGATCGCGCTCACCGACGCGCACGACGATCTCTCGAGCGCCGGGTGGTAGCCGGGCTCGGCCGAGATCGCGGACGACGATCTCGACGTCCCCGCCGAGGAGCTCCCCGAGCGCGGCGGCAATCGCGCGCGAGTCGGCGCCGCGCAGCGCTTGCCGGGTTCGGGCGGCGAGGCGGACGTTCCGCCGGCTGATCGCCTCCAGGGCGTACCAGGGATACTCACGAACCGCGGCCATCGGGGCGCCATCCTAGGCCGGGGCCCCCCGAGTTCTCCACAGTCGGGCCGGCAATCTACCGGCTCGGAATCGCGTCTCGGACGGGTTCTCCACAAGTCTCACACAAAGCTGTGGAGTCCCTTGGGGGCCTACCACCCCAATTCAGTGCCTGGAGGACTTGGCGGCCGGCAGTTCCTCCTGATACCGTCTCTGGCCATGCGCGGTTTTCTCGCAAGCGCGGTCTTCCTCAGCGTTTCGGCGGTGACCTCTCTCGGTTTGGCCCAGGGTCCCGCGGAGCCGGCCAAGCCCGCGGACAAGCCGGCAGCCGAGAAGAAGGCCGACGCTCCCGCCGCCGCAGCAGCTAGCGACGAGGTGCGGCGCGATCCGAGGGGCATCAAGGGCATCAGCCCGTACTGGGAAGCGCTGGTGAAGGGCGACAAGTCGTACGTCGCGCGCGACTTCGACGGCGCCATCGCCGCCTACCAGGAAGCGATCAAGATCGAGCCGCAGAATCCGCTGGGGCACTACCGCCTCGGTGAAGCGCACCTGGCCAAGGGCAACCAGAAGGAAGCCGACGAAGCCTGGGCCACTGGCGTGCGCTTCGCGGGCGAGAACCACAAGCTGCGCGCCAAGTTGCTGTTCGTGATTGCCGATCTGCGCGAGCGCCAGAAGTCGCTCGAGGACGGCACCCAGCGCTGGACCCAGTACGAGCAGTTCGTCACGGCTCAACCCGAGTCGAAGGGTTTCCCGGCGACTGCCGTCGAGCGCAAGAAGCGCATCGCCGAGTGGGGTCAGATCTCCGCCGATTCGGCTGAGGTCAAAAAGCGGATCGATGCGCGGCTCAAAGAGGCGGAAGAAACCGCCAAGAAGAACGCGAAGTAACGGTTTTCGGCATCGAAAGTTGGCGTGGAGGGGATGCGGCGGCGGCTGGGAACGTAGACCGCGAAGGCTGCCTCTCTGTGTGGTGCGGAACGGCGATGCCGCTTGGTGGAGCATTAAAAATGAACAAGAAGAGTTTTGGTCTCTCGCTCGTTAGTTCGGCTTTGATGGCCCTCGCGGTGGTCGTGAGCTGCACCGTGACCGACGGCAACGGTGACGACGCCAACGGCGCCGGCGACTGCACTGCTGGTCGCAGCGTGCCCTGCACCTGCCCGGGCGGCGACAAGGGTACGCAGGTCTGCAATTCCAGCGGCACCGGCTACGGTCTGTGCGACTGCGAAGGCGGAGGAGAGGCCGGCGCGCCCTCGACCTCGAACGGCGGTGCCGGCGCAGAGCCGGGCAACTACGGCGGTGACGGTTACGGCGGCTACGGCGGTGAAGGCTGGGTGCCTGCTTCCGGCGCCGGTGGTGTTGCGTCGGCTGAAGGCGGCGCGGGCGGTGCGGATCCGGCAGTTGCTGGCGCCGGCGGAGCAGGCGGCAGCGCCGAGCCCGGACTGTGTGAGGAACAGAGCGATCCTTGCGAGAGCTGTTACCACACGAAGTGCTGCGCCGAGCTCACGGCCTGTCTCGATGTCACGCAGTGCGTCGATGAGTTCATCGCTCTGCGGGCGTGCTCCGTGGACTTCATGGAGACGAACGGCGGTCACGCGTCTCCTGCGGAGATCGACTCCTGCGGTGATCCCAACGGTGGCTGGACCGGCAATCACCACTCGACCACGATCGCCCTCTTCGACTGCATGAACGGCAAGATCCCGGGCCACGCAGGGACTGGTGCTGGCTGGGAAAACCTGTCCAGCTGGGACATCGACGCGATGTGCGTGAAGGAGTGCTACGGCGCTGAGTAAGCGCTCTGGCTCGAACCGAGGAAAACCCTATGCGACACTGGTGGATTCTGGCGACGCTGGCGACATTTCTCGCGGCGTCGCCGCACGTCGAGGCTCAGAGCGCGCTCGACAAGCTGAAGCAGGCCGAGAAGGACAGCAAGAAGGCCAAGACGCCGGAAGAGCAGGCCAAGGCCGACAAGGCGAAAGCTGACAAGGCCAAGGCCGACAAAGAGAAGGCCGACAAAGAGAAAGCCGACAAGGCCAAGGCTGACAAAGAGAAGGCTGACAAAGAGAAAGCCGACAAAGAGAAGGCTGACAAAGAGAAGGCCGACAAAGAGAAGGCCGACAAAGAGAAGGCCGACAAAGAGAAAGCCGATAAGGAAAAGGCTGAGAAGGCCAAGGCCGACAAGGACAAGTCCAAGGACGACAAGGCCAAGGACGACGACAAGGCCGAAGAAGAGGACGAGAAGGACGCACCGCCCGAGCTGGTCAAGCTACGCACCACGCGCGACGAACGGCGCAAGGCCTCGATCGAGAAGCTCAAGGTCCGCTGGGGCGATCTCGCCAGCAACGGCAACGGCAAGGACGAGCTCGAGCGCCACGCCAAGTTCGTCGCCAACCTCGAGCGCATCCGCGCCCTCGCCATCGAGAAGAAGAAGACGAAGTTGATCGAGAAGATCGACACCCTCCTCACCAAGGAGGAGGTCCGTCACTCGACGCAGATGAACAAGCTCCGTGAAGGCGCGGTTCCCGCGGCCGGAGGTGTGAAATGAGCTCTCGTCTTCTGTCGATCGCCGGTGTCCTCACGCTCTCGCTCGGCCTCGGCGGCTGCGGCCTGCTGAAGAAGAAGGAGCCCCCGCCCGTCGCGTCTGCGACCGCGGCTCCGACGCCGGTCGCTCCGGTGCCTCCACCTGCAGCAAGCACGGCCGTGGCCGCCGCTGTTGCAGCGCCGGCCGTCGATCCGCCGACCACCGAAGACTTCGAAGAAGAAGCCTTCGAGAAGATCACGGCGGATAACTTCGAGACAGAGCTCGCCAAGCTCGAAAAAGAGCTCGAATAGACGCGTAGACGCGGGGGGCCTGTGCCCCCTGCGCGCCTACTGTGCCTTGAGCCTGACGCTCGACATCAGTGCGTCGTCGGCGCGGCGGGCGAAGTCGAGGAAGCGGCCGTACTGATCGGGCTGGATACGGCCCGACGGGATGAAGATCTCGCGGCTCAGCGTCAGCCGGGCGCCGTCGAGCTTGTCGCCGACGACGACCTTGCGCTCGCCGTCTTCGACGCGCTTGGCGCCGACCGGCGTCTGGATCGTCGCGCCGGCAGGCAGCTTGATCTCGAGCCGCACGCTCTGCTGCGTCGGTTCGACGATGAGCAGCGGCGTCTGGCGCACGGGCAGCGAGGCAAACTGGCTGACGCGCGTGGTGAACGGCGGCTGGATCAGCAGCGATCCGCCGACCGCCTGGGCGAACGTGCGCATCTTCGAGCGCGTGCGGATCACGATCGGCGCGTCCGGGTTGTCCACGCCCTCCACCTTGTGGCTGAGCAGCTGCACGCCGCGCAGACTGCGCCCGAGCAGCTGTGACTCGATCGCGTCGCGCAGCTGTTGCTCGCTGAACTCGGCGACCACTCCGCGTAGACCCATCGCGTACTTGCCGTGGAAGGCCTGCGCCAGCTCGAGCTCGGCGGAGCCGTCGGCAGCGAGCTTCACGTCGCCGTCGACCTCGATGCGATCGACCACGCCGTCGCTGGGCACCTTCAGCGGCTGCCACTCGCCGTTGACCAGGACCTTGGCGGGCATGCCGCGGGTCTCGGCCGGGACGTAGCCGAAGGGCGCGAACTTGCCGGCCATGGCCAGCCAGGTCTGACCCTTGTCCGTCTTCACGCGCATCAGCGGCTGGGTGTAGACGCCGAGAGAGGAGAAGGGCCCGGTCGGCGGCAGGCTCAGGCGGTTTTGCACGACCGCGTACTCGATCGGGATGCCCTGCGCGCGGCAGAGCATCATGAAGCCGCGCCAGAGGTTGCCGCTCTTGCCGATCACGACGCGGCGGCCGTCTTCTTCCTGGCCCTCCTCCACGTTGTCGGTGACCCAGCGGTAGAGACGCTTGGCGCGCTCGCCCGTGGCCTTGCGTGGCAGCGGCTCGACGATGCGCTCGGCGATGCGCGCGATGCGTGGATCGACCGGCGTGAAGTCCTCGATCGTGTCGCCGAGCTGGCGCAGGGCGCTGTCGGCCGAGGCGCCCCAACCGACCTGAACGCTGGGCAAGAACTCGACGATAGGCGCGCCAAACGGCTCGATCGGCGCGGCCGGGCTGTTGTCCACGCGCCAGCGGCGCACCGTGAAGTTACCCTGGTCCTCGACCAGGGGCTTGGGCACGTTGTTGCGCGTCTCGATCTGCAGCGGCCGGCTCTTGGGCGAGACGATCACGAACTCGCTGCGCGCGTAGGCCACGTTCTCTTCGCGGAAGAACCAGCGCGGCCCGAAGTAGCGCAGGCCACGGTTGCCGTCGCTGCCCATGCTCTCGATGCGCTCGGTCTCGATGTAGTCGCCGATCTCGAGGTGCGGCATGGTCACGGTCGGCTTGCCCGAGACGAACTCGGGCTCGAGCACGCGGCCGTCCTGCTTGATCACGCGAAAGTGCAGCATCAGGCCGGGCTTGACCTGCTGCTCGGCCATGTCGCGGATGGCCTCGGCGCTCTGCACGCGGATGATCTCGTGCTCCAGCATGCGGCTCGAGCCGTCGGCGTGAACCCAGACCGCGGCGTAGTCCAGCACGCGCGCCGCCGTGCCCGGCAGCTGTACACCCGATTTCTCGAACTCCGCGATGATCGAGCGCGCCTCGTGCCGGTAAGGCTCGAGCTCGGTGGCGCCCTCGATCACGTCGAGGGCCATGGACAGGCGTGACGTCGTGGAGCCGGCCTCCACGGATTCGACCAGAGCCTTGATCAACGCCGTGTGGCGGCCGGAAGCGAGGTGAGCGTCGGCCAGGGCCAGACGCGCGGGCTCGCTGGTCGGGTCCTTCTCGATCGCAGCTTCGAGCTTCTTCCAGGACTCGCTCTCGTTGCCGGCCCGAACCATCACGTCGTAGACGCGCTCGGCGATGTCTTCGCGATCGGGGCGGCGTTGCGCCAGGCGCTTCAGCTCGGCCAGGGCAGCGTTGTAGTCGTTACGGGCGAGCGCGCGCGTCAGCGTGATCTCGCTGTCCGGATCGAGCCGCTTGATGCGTTCAGCCAGTACGTCGGCCTCGGCGCCCTGGCCTTCCTGGTCCATCACCGGCAGCACGAGCTCGAGCGCCGCGGGATCTTCGGCGAAGCGCTGGCCGATGGTGCGCACCGTTCTGCCGTACTCGGCGCTCCAGCCGAGATCGCGGTACAGGTTGGCCAGCTGCTCGAGGATGGCCGGCACCTGCGGGAACTCGTCGACCAGCTTGGAGACGGCCTGCACGGCCTCGATCGGCCCGGCGCGTTCGGCCTGCGACATGGCCGTGGCCAGGCGCGGGTACCACAGCGAAGGATCCTTGCTGCTGGCGCGCTCGTGCAGCTCGCGAACGAGGTCGCGGCGCTGGCTGTCGGCGAAGACCGGGTCGTTCTCGCTGAAGCCAGCGGAGGCCGCCAGCACGGGTCCGGTGCCGAGCTCGGTCTTCTTGAGCAGCGGCTCGAGCAGCACGTTGGCGACGTCGGCCTGACCTTGGCCGGCGGCGAGCTGCGCGCCGAAGAAGCGCACCCAGTCGTCTCCGGGATCGTGGAAGCGACCGCCCTCGACGAACGGCGTCAGTGGATCGGCGGGCGACACCTCGAGGGGCGCGCTCAGCGAGTAGCTCTGGGCCGAATCCAGGTTCGCCTTGGCGGCGTAGGGCCGGCCGTCGGGATACAGCAGGCGCACGCTGGTGGCCGCCTCGGCCAGCTTGGCGACCAGGCGGTGACGCCCGGGCTCGAGCCGCAGACGAATGCCCTGCGGCAGCCAGGAACCCCATTGCCGCACGTCGCGGTTGAACACCGGGTGATCGTTCAGCCAGATGCCGAAGGCCGATTCGACCGTGACGATGAGCTCGGTGGGCTGGGCCACGTCGAAGTACGTTTCGGCGTAGACGATACCGGAGGCCACGGGCTCGTCCGCGCTGATGAAGCAACCGACGCGATCGGTCTTCAGCGTCTCCGGCGGCTCGCCGCGGTCGGGATCACGCTGCCACGCCGTCGGCCAGGGCCCGGCGCGCTCGGCCTCGAAAGAGCGGAGCGTGTCGCGCATGGCGTCGCGCCCGAAAGGACCGGCGAGCCTGAGCGCGTTGAGACAGCCGAGCTTGCTGGCGCCCAGATCGTCTGCCTTGGGCACCGCCGCGGCGCGCGCTTCGGTCATCCACCACTCGGCGAGCTCGCCGCGCGCGAGCCAGCCCATGTTGCCGGGGTTGTCGAGCGCGCGCTCGACGAACGCCTTCTCCCGGTCCCACAGCTTGGTGCTCGAGTGCCGGTAAGCGACGGCTTCACGCGCCGCGTACCAGGCGAACAGCGGCGCGCGCGGATCGTTGCTCGAGCGAGCTGCCTCGACGGCGCGGAGGTAGTGGTCGGAGACGTGCTTCAGGCGGCCGTGCTGCGAGTCGTCGAGACCGCGCGCGAGATGGGCCAAGAGGCCCTTGGCGCCGAGCTCGTCCAGGCGCTTGCGTGCGGCCAGCGCTTCTTTGGGCTTACCTCCGGGTGCGATCAGCTCACCCAGCAGCCATTCGGCGACGACCTCACCGTCGCGCGAGGAGCGGCCGTCCTGGCGCCTCTCTTCGACGCTGGGAAACTCCGCCGGCTTGCCCGAGCTGCAAGCCGTGCACAGCGCCAGCAGCCCGATTCCTAGCCAGCGCCTCATTGCTCCACCACCAGCGGCGCCCCGAGCGCGCGATCGGCAGCCTCGCAGAATTGCTTCCAGGCGGGGTAGTCCGCCACGCTGACGCGGTTGACCTTCACGCCGAGCTTGCTCTTTACCTTCACGCGTTGACCCGTCTGCTCGACTTCGAGCGAGTAGTAACCGAACTTGCCGTCGGCCTGAGTGGCCGCGGGAATGGAGACGACCTTCGCTCCCGGCGGCAGCTCGATCGTGTATTGATAGCGCTGCTCCGAAAACGCGCCGACCGCGACCGGTAGCTTGCGCTTGGAGAGCGAGGCGAAGATCGGCGTCAGCCGGGAGTCGTCCGTCACCGGCATGACCAGCTGCTTGCCCTCGCGTCGCGCGAAGGTCGGTGCCGTGCCCTCGATCTTCACCTTCACGGGCGCTTCCACGTCGAGCAGGTCGCTCGTGGTCAGGCCCTGCTCGCCCGGAGTCAGCGTGAAGCCAGGGAACGAAGAGCCGAGATCGTGGTTGATGCGCTCGCGGCGGGTGGCTTCGGCGTGGTAGCGAGCACGCCACTCGGCGGCGGCGAAGCCACCCGTGGCGTAGCTCAGGCTGAGCTTGGCCTGCCCGCTGGGCTCGACCTTGGCGACCACCTCTTGCTCGATGAAGTTGGCTGCCGGGTTGGCGATGGGCAGGCGCACGACCTCGGTGTCGCCCTGATTCACGAGTAGGCCCAGTGCGCCGAGATCCATCTGCGGTAGCTCGCCCACGCCGGTGTGCTCGGCCGTACCGTCCAGGTAGAGCTTGAGCGACGGCACGTAGGCGATGGCGTGATCGAAGGGAGCAAAGCTCGGCAGCGTGGACTGGAAATCGCCGCGCATCTGCGTGCGCAGGATGACGATGGTCGAGGGGATGCCGAGCTCCTTCAGCAAGGTCACGATCACCGTCGCCTTGTCCTTGCAGTCGCCCCAGCCGCGGCTGACCGTCTGCACGCAGCGCCGCGGCTTGAACCCGTAGATGCCGAACTCGAGCGCCACGTAGCGCGTGTTCTTGGTCACCCAGTCGTAGACCGCCTGGACCTTCTCGAGCTCGCTCTTCTTGCCCGCCGTGATCTTGTGCGCGAGCTGGCGTGTCTCTTCGTCGAGATCGAACTGGTCCTTGACCAGGCCCCAGTACCAGCGCCCCAGATCCTTCCAGTTCTTGTAAGTCGAGACGTGGATGAAGCCGAGGGTCTCGGGCAGCGGCGGCATCTGCGGCTCCGGCAGCAGCGCCGGCACGCGATCGGCCATGAAGCGATGGATGCGCTGGTTACCGCTGTCGCTCGTGGTCTGCTTCACCCCGGCCACGCGCTGGTCGAAGTGCAGCTGGCGCGTCTTCGGCGCGATCAGCACGTACTCGGCGTTCTGTGCCGGGTCGGTGCCCTGCAGGTAGACGATGTCGCCGAAGTAGTCGTTGAACTCGTTGCGCGCCGTGACATCGTCGACGCGATAACGCAGCTCGACCACGTCACCGGCCTCGAGGCGCGGGAACTGGACGTAGAAGACGCGCGCCGAGGTGTACATCGCGATCGAAGGATCGTCGGCGGGCCCCTCGCCCCACTCGATGGCCTCGTCGATCTTGCCGTCAGCGCGGTAGATGCGAGCGCCGCGCAGCTGGACCACCTGTCGGTCCGACTCGTAGGCAAAGGCGTACTGGCGTGCGTTGGCGGCGGCGGCCGCGGTCAGCGGCTGGAACACGATCTGGCGGAACTGGCTCGACAGCCCGTTCTCGAACACCGTCGAGACGGTGAGGTCGCGCAGCGTGCGCTGGTTGTAGCCCTGGGCCGGCGCGTGACGCAGCGGCAAGAAACGATCGGAGGCCCAGGCATAGGCCTCGTCGGCGCGCGGCTTGTCCGGCTCCAGGTGCTCGACGTACTCGCGCACGGACCGCTCCTGCGGGCGGATGCGCAGGATTTCTCGCAACAGCCGCAGCTGCTCGTCACGGCGGCCGAGCTCGCCGTTCAGGTCCGCCAGCGTGCGCAGCGTGCCCACGTCTTCGGGTGCGAGCTCGAGGGCTCGGCGGTAGGTCGTGACGGCGCGTTCGGCCTGGCCCAGAGAGCGGTACGAGCGCGCCACCGTGCCGAGCGCCCACAGGTTGCCCGGGTGCGAGGCGAGCAGACGCTCCGCCCAGTGCTCGGCCATGACCTTGTCGCGGCGCGCCACGCAGAGCTCGAGCATCTGGTTCAAGAAGCTGCCGTCGTCGAAGCGTAGCGAGGCGTAGCGCGCCTCCACTTCCTCGGCCTCGGTGGCGCGACCGAGCTGCCTGAGCTCGGAGGCGTGCAGGTTGAGCAGGCTGACCGCTTGCGGGTTGCGGTCGAGCGCGCGTTCCAGCGTGGCCAGCGCGGTGCGCGGCAGACCGGCCAGGTGATAGAGCTCGACCCGTCCGGTCACGGCCAGGATGTTGTCCGGATCCATGGCCAGGACCTGATCGAAGTAGCCGAAGGAGTCGCGCCAGTTCGGTGACGCGCGGCGGTGCAGCGCCTGCGCCAGCAGGAGATCGCGCGAGACCACGCCGTTCTTGCTCGCCAGCTGCGCGGCCTTGGTCAGCCATTCACCCCGGCGGTTGTGATCGTCGGCCAGGCGCGCCACCAGCAGCATGCGCTCGACGGTGGGCTCTTGATCCGCGGCTTTCTGCGCCAGGTCGATGGCCTGGTGAACGGCCGGGTCGTCGCCGTCGGTCTCGGCCAGGTAGCGGGCGTAGCTCTCGCGTACGGCCGCGCTGACCTTCTCGTCCTTGACCATGCGCTCGAAGCTCTGGACCGGACCTTCGATGGCGGGCAGCTTGGCGGGCTTCTCTTTGGCGGCCTTCTGCACCACCGCAGCCGCATCCCCGCTGAGCGTGACGTCATTCGAAATCTCGAGGTTCGGATCCGGCGCGCCTTGCTCGTTGCCGAGGCGCAGGCTCAGGATCGGCGCGGTGTCTTCGCCGCACACCTTGACCACGAGCTGATTGATGCCCGGCTCCAGGTTCAGCATCACGGCATGCCGATCGAAGTCGTGTGCCGTGTAGCTCTCGCCGCGCAGACGCTCCGTCCCGTTCCAGAACAGCTTGAAGGCGCCGCCGCTGCCGACCCAGGCCGAAATACGGCGCGGCGCGCGCGACTTGGCCTTGGCGCGCACGAAGGTCATGACGTAGCCGCAGACCTTCTGCTCGGGCCGGAGCAGCGCGCCGAAGTCGATGAAGCCGTGGGGAAACTCGCGGGGGACTGCCCGGTAGCGGACGGGGCGCTCCTTGCCGGTGAAGGCGCGGCCGGGCGTGATCGGGCTGCCGAGCTCGACCTCGGGGGCGTGTTTGGTGTCGAGGCCCGACTTGCCCTCGTTGTCGAACGGTCCGACGACCAGCCAGCGATCGACGAAACCGAGCTGCTCGATGCGCGCGCGGGCGCCCGCCACGTCGCCGCGACGCAGGCGGGCAAAGGCGCCGAGCATCGCCGCGTAGGCTCGCTGTGGCGCCGTGAGCTTCGTGTCGTGCTCCGCGCGGGCGAGCACCTCTTCCACTTGCGCCGGTGTCGCCCGGTCCCAAGTCGCCCAGATGCGCCTGAGGGCTGCGTAGGCTTCCGGACCCTTCGCGCGTCCGAGCTCCTTCGCGCGGGCCGTCAGATCGGGGTGGAAGGCCGTGTCTGCCGCAGGTGCCACCGGAGCCAGGCTGAGTAGCGCGGCGAGCAACACCAAGATCCTGAGGTGGGGCCGGGGCCCCACCGACAAACGCAAAGGTTTCGACATGGATTTCGCGCGCACCAAATGGCCGGCCAGCACGTTTGGGACCAGCGCCCGCGCCCTTTCCTTACCTTCGCGACCCGGGCCGAGCAAGGCGCCCGCCCGCGCCGCGCGAGGACGCCTTTGTCGCCCGGCCTAGAGGTCGGAGAGCGCTGCCGGCCCTGCCAGCTGCGAGCAAGGCGAGGGGCTTGCTGGCCCCTCTGCCGTCAGTTAGAAGTGTTGAACGTTGAAAAGATTGTCTAAAGACGTCCGAGGACTTTCCTTGGATGTCATGACGCCAGGCCGAACGAGGTCCTGACGTTGAGCTCTGAGCCTAGCGGCGCCACACCCATGACGGGGCGCGCCGCCTGAGCGATCGAGGGCTCTGAGCTTTGCCGGAGGCGCGATGGTCAATCCCCAGATGGTGATGTACGAAGAGGAGTTCAACCAAATCCAAGCGGTGGTGGACCGCCTGGTGCGGGAAGCGAACGCCAAAGTCGTCTTCATCGTCGACAAGAACGGGCAGCTCATCGCCGCCAGCGGCGAAGTCGACAACATCGACACCACGTCGCTCGCGTCGCTCACGGCCGGCAACATCGCCGCGACGGGCGGCATCGCGAAGCTCCTGCGCGAGAACGAGTTCGCGACGCAGTTTCACGAGGGCGAGAAGGCCAACATCCACATCCAGCTCGTGGGTAACCGGGTCATCCTGGTCGTGATCTTCGACTCGAAGTCGAGCCTCGGGCTCGTTCGGCTGCGAGTGCGCAAGGCCAGCGACGAGCTCAACCGCATTTTCGAGGCCTTGCTGAGCAAGGTCCAGGAGCCCGGCGGAGACTCTCCCTTCGCTGAGATCACCGACGAAGACATCGACAATCTTTTCAACGACTGAGGATACCGGGCGATGAGCTTCATCAACTACATGGCCCGGGAGATCAACTGCAAGATCGTCTACTACGGGCCTGGCCTGTGCGGGAAGACGACGAACCTGCAGTACATCTACGAGCGCACCAACCCCGACGCGAAGGGCAAGATGATCAGCCTCGCGACGGAGACCGAGCGCACCCTCTTCTTCGACTTCCTGCCGCTCTCGCTCGGTGAGATCCGCGGCTTCAAGACGCGCTTCCACCTGTACACCGTGCCGGGTCAGGTCTTCTACGACGCCAGCCGCAAGCTGATCCTGAAGGGCGTCGATGGCGTGATCTTCGTGGCCGACTCGCAGATCGAGCGCCTCGAGGCCAACCAGGAGAGCATCGAGAACCTGCGCACCAACCTGGCGGAGCAGGGTTACTCGCTCGAGAAGATCCCGTACGTGATCCAGTACAACAAGCGCGACCTACCCAACGTCGTGGACGTCGCGGAGCTGCGCTCGCTGCTCAACCCGATGAACGTGCCGGATTGGGAGGCCAACGCTCGCTCCGGTGTCGGCGTGTTCGACACGCTGAAGGCCGTCAGCAAGCTCGTTCTGAACGAGCTCAAGCGTGGCGGCTGACGCTTCGCGCGGGCCCCGCAAGGGGGACAAGCCGTTCGACGCCGTCGAGCTCGACGCGGCGGCGTTGAGCTACCTCAATCGCTTCGACGCCACCGCCAAGAAGCTCTCGGATCACCTGCTGCGGCTGGCGCGCAGGCGTGGCTGCGAGCACGGCACCGCCGCAAAGCTGATCGAGAGCCTGCTGGCGCGTTACCGCGGTTCAGGCTTGATCGATGATCGCCGCTTCGCGCGAGCCCGCGCCGCGACGCTGCAAGCCCGTGGCGGCTCGCGCCGCATGATCACCATGAAGCTCGTGCAAAACGGCGTGGCGCGCGAGATCGTGGATGAAGTGCTGAGTGAAAACGCGGGTGGTAGCAACGAGCTCGACGCCGCGACAGCCTATGTCAAGCGCAAGCGTCTCGGGCGTTTCCGCGTCGGCGCCGAACAGCCCGACGCCAGGCGCAAGGATCTCGCGCGACTGGCGCGGCAGGGCTTCGACTTCGACACCGCGTCTCGAGCTCTGGGCTTCGGCCGCGAAGAAGACTTCTGAAGCCTCACCAACCGAGGTTGCTCACGACCACGCGCGCCGTGAAGCTGTCTTCGAGATCGCCCGTCGCAACCCACTCCGGTTGGACATAGACGACGAAATGTGAGGTGAAGGCGTGACCGATGCCCAGGTTGAGCGGGATGGTCGCGTGCCCGTCGCGCTCCCAATCAAAGCGCCACATTGGATCAGTGTACAGATAGAAGGCCTTCGGCAGCATGAGGCCGACGGTGGGCACGACGTAGAGTGTGTTGACGTCGGGGCGCTCGGGGGAACCCGCTACGGAGATCGCGTTGACCAGGCCCAGCGTGACGAGCAGGCCGCGGACTCCGGA
>DATLIL010000043.1:0-13855 GCA_035539475.1 Polyangiaceae bacterium | reverse complement strand
TCATGGTCCAGGTCTCGGCCGGCTCCACCTACGATCCGAACCTCGTGCCGGGCATCAACACCGGCGGCAGCGGCGGAACCGGTGGCAGCGGCGGCACAGCGGGCGGCGCGGGCAGCGGCGGTGACGGCGGCAGCGGCGGCGCCGGCAGCGGCGGTGTCAGCAGCGGCGGCGTTGCCGGAACGGAGACGGGCACGGGCGGTCAGCTCACTGCCGGCACTGGCGGCGTGCCGAGCGCAGGCGCGACGAGCAGCGCCGGCATGTCCGGTCAGGCGCCTCTGCCGCCCAGCGCTGCTGCCGCCGCGCCGAGCGACAGCGGAGGTTGCAGCGTCGGCGGGCGCGCCGTGCCGGCAGCGTGGAGCACGCTCCTGGCCGGTCTCGCGCTACTTGGGCTGCGCCGCCGTCGCCGGCCTGACTAATCGCGCGTCGGCAGGCCGACCTTGCGCATCAGACGGTAGAGCACGTAACGGTTGCGCAGGCCGAGCAGGCGCGTTGCGCGCGTCACGTTGCCCTTGGCCGTCTCCAACGCCGACTCGATCGCAGCGCGATCGGGTTCGATCTCTGTCTCGTTCACGGCGTTGCCGAGCTCGGCTCTGAGCTCGTCCGTGGCCGCCACGTAGTCGTCCGGGCTGGTCGAGAGCGCCAGCCAGAGCAAGCGCTCGAGCTCGCGCGTGTGCGTGGTGTAGCGGTGGCGCAGCAAGAGCTCGACCAGGTCGGGGTCGATGCGCGGCTCCGCGACGTTGCCGGCGCGCCGCTCGAAGAAGCGGTCGAGCAGGTTGCCCGTCGACTGGCACAGCCGCAGGAGCAGGTGCCGGATGAGGAGCGGCAGATCGTCGAGCCGCTCGTTCAGCCCGGGCAGCTTGATGCGTAGCGGCAATCTGGCTGCGAAGTCGTGCTTCAGGGTCGAGGCGTCGCGGTTGGTGGCGGCGACCAGCCGGAGGTCGGCGGTCATGCGTCGAGAGTCGCCCAGGCGCTGGTATTCGCCGCCGCGGTCGAGCACGCGCAGCAGGTGCGCCTGCATGGTGTGCGAGAGCTCGCCGATCTCGTCGAGGAACAGCGTCGAGCCGTTGGCCTCGCCGATCAGACCGGGGCGCTCGGGCATGCCCGGGTTGGGGTAGTTCCTGGCGGTGCCGAAGAGCTCGGCGTCGACCAGGCTCTCGGGGAAGGTGGCAGCGTTGCGCGTGGTGATCGACCGCGTGCCGCGCTCGGACATGGCGTGGATCGCGCGGGCGGCGAGCTCCTTGCCGGCTCCGCTCTCTCCGAGCAGGAGGACGTGCTCGCTCGAACGTGCGGCGAATGCGAGCGCGCGGCGCAGCTCCCAGGCGGCGCTACTCTCGCCGACCATGCCGTGTGCGTCGGCTTGACCGAAGGGAAACTGGCCGCCGGTGTCGCGACCCGGGTCCGAACGGCGGGTCACGAACAGGAGCACCATCGCGTTACGCAGCGTCAGCGTATCGCCGGCCTTGATCCGCGCCTTCTGCACGGGGACACCGTTGACGGCGAGCGGGCAGCGGCCGAGCGATTCGACCTCGAGCTCGCCGTCTCCAACCGGGACGAGGCGGAGCTGCTGGCGCGAGATGCGCGAGCCGTCGAGCGGGGGGGTATGACCTTCCTCGCCGGGCCGGCGCCGGCCAAAGCTCAGGCGCTCGATGGCGTCGTCATCGGCCGTGTGACCGCGCCCGAGCAGGCCGCCACGGCTGGGGATCGGCGCACTCTCGCCGACCCGATCGGGCTCCTCCAGCGACCAGGCGATGACCAGGTGGGGCGCCGCGGCCGCGGGCGTACTGGACCGGCGCTTCCAAGGGAGCTCGAAATCGTCGGAGCTGAGTTCTTCCACGGGGCCGAAGCCTAAACGTGTAGCACGACTTTACGATTCTCGGGGGGACTCCATACTCCCTGGCCACCCTCGACCCGCCCCCATGAGTGTCCAGCCGCTTTCTCCAGCCAAAGAGGGGCCGTCCCTCGGCTCACTCCTCGGTCTTGCCTGGCCGATCGTGCTCACGCGCGCGACCCAGTCCGTGATCGGCTTCACTGACGCCCTGATGGTGGCACCGCTCGGCGAGGACACGCTGGCCGCGGTCACCACCGGCGCCCTCAATTGCTTTGCCGTCATCATCTTGCCGATGGGGACGGTGTTCATCTTGCAGAGCTTCGCGGCACAGCTCCGTGGTCGCGGCGAGATGGACAAGCTGCCGCGCTTCGCCTGGTACGGCCTCGGTCTCGCGCTCTTCTTCGGTCTCGCGGCGCTGGCCGCGATCCCGCTCGTGCCGGCGGTGCTCGACCGCTTCGCCTATTCGCCCGCTGTCAGGCATCTCATGGGCGAGTACGTCACCATCCGGCTGCTCTCCGTGGGCGCGGCCGTGGGCAGCGAGGCGCTCAGCAACTGGTACGGCGGTATCGGCAACACTCGCGTGGGCATGATCGGAAGCGTCGTGGCCATGCTGGCGAACCTCGTCGGCTGCTTCTTGTTGATCGAGCCGCGCTTCGGCTTGCCCGGCTACGGAGTGCAGGGTGCAGGCTGGGCCAGTGTGATCGCCAGCTGGCTCGGCTTCGCGGTCGTCGCCTTCGCCTTCTTGCGCGGCCTCGGCTACGAGCGCGTGCGCGGGCGCCTGGGTTTGAGCCTGCGAGAGCTCTGGCGGGTGCTGCGCTTCGGCTTGCCCAACGGCGTGAACTGGTTCTTCGAGTTCGCCGCGTTCGTGCTCTTCATCAACGTCGTCGTCGCCCACCTCGGTACGACCGTGCTGGCGGCCTTCAACGTGGTGATGCAGGTCAACTCCATCTCGTTCATGCCGGCCTTCGGCTTGAGCTCCGCGGGCGCCATCTTCGTTGGCGAAGCGATCGGCCGGGGCAAACACGACGCGGTCTGGCCCATCGTCAGGCTGACCGGTGCCGTGGCCGCGACGTGGATGATCTCGGTGGGCGTGCTCTATTGCGTGCTACCGGAGACGCTGGTCTCGCTGTTCCAGCCGCGCGGCGCAGAAGCGTCGTCGCTGGTGTCGATCGGCACGAGCATGCTGATGCTCTCGGCGCTGTGGCAGCTGGCCGACGCGATCAACCTGGTGCTCAGCGAGGCGCTCCGTGCCGCTGGTGACACGGCCTGGTGCATGGGCGCGCGCCAAGTTCTGGCCTGGGTCATGTTCCCGCCAGCCGACTGCATCAGCGTGCTCGTGCTGGACGGCGGCGTACACACGGTGATGTTCGCGCTGATCGGCTACCTCGTCGCGCTGGCCACGACCTTCGCGCTGCGCTTCGCCTCGGGACGCTGGCGCCACATCGACCTCGTGGGTAGCGAGACCAAGCTGGCCTAGCGTGGCTGTGGTCGCGCGGCGGTCGATCTCCGTGCGCAGCTTGTGCTGGAGCTGGAACAGCTCCTTGAGTCGCGACGCCCAGGCTCGCTCCCAGGGCACGCGGTGGAGCTGCCTCGAGGCGGTGTCGTAGGCGCGCTCGGCGGCCTGCACATCAGCCGGATTGGCCCGCAGTGCTCTGAGTCCATCCTCGAAATGCCGGGCGATCATCGTCAGCTGAAAGCGCATGGTCTTCGACTATTCCCCCTGGCTACGGCACGCTTTGGCGGCACATAAGGGGCGTCGCTTGTCGTCGGGGGCACAGCCCCCGCCCGAACGAAGTGAATTCGTTCGGGGCCCACCCCCAGGTTTTGGGGCCCCAACCCCAAAACTTACTATTCTGCGGCCGTGCAGGCGCGTCTCCCCCTGGTCTGTCTCGCAATGAGCAGCCTCTTCGCCTGTCACGGTAGCGGGGCGCGCAACGCGGACGGAAACCGCGAGCAGCATTCGGGCGAGCCCCAGAGCAACATCCTGCGTGCCGACTACGCCGGTTCCGAGGCGTGCAAGACGTGCCACACGGCGGAGTACGAGGCGTGGTCGCGTTCGGCCATGCATCGCATGACCCGCGACGTCGAGAGCGCGGAGGTTCGCGCACCGTTCGACGGTCGCACCTTTTCGCTTCGCGGCGACAGTGCCACGCTCGAGCAATCGGGCACGGAGCGCCACGTGCGCGTGCGCTCGAGCACGCAAGGTGAGCTGCTCTTTCGCGTGACCAAGCTGATCGGTGGGCGCCAACGCGAGGACTTCGTGGGGGTGCAGGTCGATCCACGGAATCCGCAGGGCCCCGCTCTCGGACCGGAGCGTGTGCTGCCGATCTCGTACCTGATCTGGAACGAGCAGCTCCGCTACAAGGGCTACTCCGTGCTCGTCACCGAGCGACCCGTGCTCGAGCCGGGCGTGGTCTGGCAGCAGACCTGCATTTTCTGCCACAACTCACCGCCGCACTTCGTCACGCTCTTCGACGAGCTCTCGGGCGCGCCCGACGTGTCGTATCAGGGCTCGGCCAGCGATGACCTGCCCGGTGAGCGCGCCTTTCGTTACGAGGTCAGTGATCGGGAAAAGCTCGTCGCGGCATTGTCTGCCGAGCTGACGCGGCTCGGCGCGGCTCCCATCGCGCCCGACGAAGAGAGCCCTCGGGCGTTGCTGAGCGCCGCGACGTCGACCCGGGAGCGCTTCGGTGAGGGCCACCTGCTCGAGCTCGGCATCGGCTGTGAGACCTGTCACGGCGGCTCTCGCGAGCACGTCAGGGATCCGGCCACCGTCCGCCCGACCTTTGCACTGAAGAGCGACTTCGTCAGCGTCACGAACGCCGCCGGGCGCCCGCTCAGCCCGGCACAGGACATCAACCGTACGTGCTCGAAGTGTCACACCGTGCTCTTCTCGCGCTATCCGTACACCTGGGAGGGACGTACTCGGCGCGACGAGCCCGGCGGCAGCCCGATCAACTCCGGAGAGGCGCGTGATTTTCTATTGGGCTCCTGTAGCTCGGCCATGAGCTGCGCCGATTGCCACGACGCTCACGGCGGTGACCAGCGCGCGCGGCTGGAAGAGCTCGGTACCCCGGCCGGGAACCCGATCTGCGTTCGCTGTCACCAGCACCTGGCCACGGAGAGCGCCCTCGAGGCGCACAGTCATCACCCCCGAGGCAGCGCCGGCAGCGCGTGCCTGGCCTGTCACATGCCGAAGAAGAACCTCGGCCTGGCCTACGACCTCACTCGCTACCATCGCATCGGATCACCGACCGATCCCGAGCGTGTGGCAGGTGATCGCCCGCTCGAGTGCGCCCTTTGCCACACTGATCGCAGCGTCCAGCAGATGGTTTTGACGATGGAACGCTGGTGGGGAAAACGTTACGACCGAGACGCCTTACGCAGGCTCTACGGCCATGACTTACGTATCGAGGCGGTGCGCGCCACGCTGCTGGGCGGCAAGCCTCACGAGCGGGCGGTGGCCGCCGTCGCGGTCGCAGACGCCGGTCGCACGGAGCTGATGCCACAGCTCGTCCATGCGCTCGAAGACGACTATCCGCTCGTTCGGTACTACGTCCATCACGCCCTCGAGCGTCTGGCGGGTCAGGCCATCGCGCTGGATCTCGCGGAATCCAAAGCGACACTTCGAGCGAATGCACAAAGCTGGCTAGAAACGAGGACCGCGGAACACTAGATGTGGCGAGAGTGCACTCGCAGATTTTGTGCATGCCGCTGACAAGAATGGCTTGCCTCGCTCGTTCCAAATGTGTAGCGTCCGAGCGGAACGGGCGGTTTTAGCGGGAAGCCAGCAACCGAACGACCGAGCGCGTTGGCGGCGCGGGAGGACATGTGTCGATGGACGTACGGGTTGAAGGCGATCCGAACGAGGTCAATTCGTTTGTCGCCTGCATGGTGGCGGTGACGTCCGCTTGGGGCCAGCCGGTGTCGTACGATGAACTGGCCGGCCTTTGTGGCATCGCTTTCTCGCCGCCGTGGAACGGTGAGCAGGCCACGCATTGGGCCGTCGACGGTGCGGCCGACCGGCGTATTTCCTTTCTCGGCGCTGCACTGGGCTTCAAGGTCGAAACCTTATGCGTGCGGAATTCCCCCGACAAATCACTGCGCCATCGCTCCGAGGCCTTCCGCGTCTTCGAGACCAACGCCGATCTGGTGGCCGCGTTGTCCGAAGAGTTCGAAAATGGGGGAACGGTTCTACTCAAGACCTGGCCGTCGTGGGCGGTGGTGACACGAAGTAGCCCGGAGCCGGAACAGGTCGAGTTCGCGACGCTCCCGTGGCTCGAGGAGCTGACCCGGGCGCTGCAAGGACCGGAACGCGCCGAGCTCGCCTACGTGCTCACTCCGCGGCCGCCCAGCCTCTCCCCCCGCGAGGCCACGCTGCAGGCCGTTCGCTTCGGGGCCTTCGTCGCTCGCGGCGCGCAGACCGAGGGCAGGGCAGGCACGCTGCTCGGGGGCGCCTGTTACGACGCCTGCGGCCGCCGCCTGCGTGAACCTACCTTCTGCAGTGCATGCCCCAACGATCCGGCGACCTGCGCACATCGCGTTTTCCGGCTGCTCAATCGCAGTCAGCGCAGCGGAGAGGTCTTTCTCGGCCTGGCGGCTTCCGCGCTCAAGCGCGAGGTCAACGACGAGCCCTTGTCTGCTGCGCGGGCGCACTACGCTGAACTCTGTAGATTGACGGACCGATACCTCTGGCTCGACTCGTGGAAGGCGCTCTGGTGGGATCGCGATTTCCGCAACGTCCTCGCCGACGAGTTCGAGAAAATGAGTGAGCACCAGGAAGACGCCGCGCGCGAGCTTGCCCGCCTGGTGTGAGTCGACAGCGACTGGCTAAAAGCGCTCAATTCGTGCCCATATCGCCACGCCTTCGCGCGCGTGCCTCACGCCGGCGGCTCGCTTTCCAGCGACTCGCGGCGTGCTCGAAGCTGCTTGGTTTCGGCATGTCCGTTGCTGGTCAGGAACGCCCGCCGATTGAGCTCGCGCATGCGCATTTTCCCGAAGGCCTGGGTGCGGTGTACGCACCTGTTCGTGCTCGCCGGTTTTCTCGTGTCCGCGCCCGCCGCGGGTGACGACGATGACCTGGCCTATGCAGAGGGCGGAGTGGCCGAGATCGGTGGCTTTGCTCATTTCATGGTGGCGAAGGACTACTCGTCGCTCGGCATCTACCCGACCTTCGGCTGGTTCCTCTGGGACAACGTCGAGCTTTCGGCCATCGTCGGCGTCAACCGTGTAGGTCAGACGATCGAGGACGAAGACGGAGACTCTGCCGACGTCTCGCGCACGCAGCTGCTGCTCCTGGCCGAGCCGAGCTTTCACGTCCCGTTCAGCGCCGCCGTCTACGGTTTCTTGGGGGTGGGCCTCGGCCTGGCGCACGAGGCGCGTACCCCGGGGCCCGGGGCCGGGCCGGGCTTCGCCATCGCGCCGCGCCTGGGCCTGAACTGCGTGATCGCCGGCTCGGGTGTGCTCTCACCGGCGCTCCAGGCGAGCTACCAGACGACCGACGCGCTGGCGACGCAGAACGGCGGCGAGGCGGCGGCGCATTCGAGCCTTGGGTTTCAGGCTGGCTACACCATCTTCTGGTGACTGTTATTTCGCTGCGGTCATGACTATGGCGCTGCCGGGTCGCTCTATGGCATTCAGTAGGGTGGCTTCGTGCAATCCATCATCCAGGCAGAGCTCGAGCGCCTGTTCGACGTTGGGCAGGTCCAGTCACTGGCGCTCTCGCACTTCGGGCTGAGGCTCGCGGCAGTGCAGGGCAAAGCTGCGCTCGCGAGCGCGCTGGTCAAGCACTGCGCCAGCAACGAGGCACTGGAGGCGCTCTGCGACGCGATCATTCTTCTGCGTCCAGGAGCCGATAGCCGGCTCGACCAGCTGCGTCGTCGCGTGACCACGCTGCCGGAGCCTGTCGTCGTAGGCGGTGCGCTCGGACGCTACCGTCTGGAGCGGGAGCTCGGACGCGGCCTCCTCGGTAGCGTCTTCGCAGCGACCGATGGTGCGGCGCGGGTGCGGCTGAAGCTCCTGAGCGCGTCGATCAGGGATCGCCCTGCCGTGGAGCGCTACTTCGCCCGGACCCGAGCGATGGCGTCGCTGGCGGCGACCGGAGCCCGCCTGATCGAGCTCGGTGAGCTCGGCGGGCGCCTGACCGTGGTGCACGACCTCGTCGAAGGCCAGAGCTTTGCCGAGCTCCTGTCGGGGGCGAAAGGTCAGCGGCTCCGGCTCGTGGCCCCTCCGCTGCAAGCCCTGCTGACGGCGCTCGACGCCGTACACAGCGCTGGCCTGGTGCACGGCAACGTCCGCGCCGAGAACGTGCTGCTCACGGAAGCTCGTGAGGTCGTGTTGCTCGACGCCGGCGCAGACTTCTTGCGCCATCCGCTGGAGCTCCCCGCGCCCGAGCAGATCTGCGGCGAGCCGCCGACGCCGCGCAGCGACGTCTACGCCTTCGGCCGTCTGCTTTACTGGTTCCTGACGGGGCGCCCGCCATTCCCCGGCACGCGCGCGGAGGCGGCCGAGGGCTGCCTGGCGCGTTCGCCCGATCCACCGAGCTTCGCGGCGCCGCGCGGCTCCGTCGAGCCGGAGCTCGACGAATTCGTGCTCGATCTGCTCGATCGCGACCCCCAGCGTCGCCCCGCAGACGCCGAGGCCGTCTGGGATCGTTTCGAGTCGCTGTGGGCTCGTCATGGGCGTCGGAACAGCCACTTTCCGGAGCAGGAGCTCCAGGTCCAGGTGGCTCGCCTGCTGGTCCAACCGGAGGACGACGAGGTCGCCGCCGCCCTCGAAGCCAGCGTCGAGCAGGGTGCCGATCCTTCTCGCGTCGCGCGCGTGTACCTGGCCGTCTCCGAGCGCTTGCCTCAGGCGTCGCCGGCGCGACACGGCCTCGTGCGCCGGGCCGCGGCGCTGTTCGACACCGCCGGTAACGTGCAAGAGGCGGAACAGTCTTACCGCGCGCTGCTGGCGAACGACCCTCGCGACGAGGCTGCCTGGGCTGCGCTCGAGCGGCTGGCACGGCGTGCGGGCGACTACGAGAAGCTGGTCGAGCTGAGCCTGGAGCACGCCGAGCAGCTCGAGAGCCCGGAGCAACGCGCCCGTCTGCTCGCCGGCATCGGTGACGTCTTCAAGACCAAGCTCGACGACGTTGCGCAGGCACGGCTGGCTTACACCCGCGCGTTCTGCGAAGCGCCGCAGGCGGGCTACGCCGCGATCGTGGAGACGCTGGCTGGCGGTGATCGCGCCGCCTGGAACGATGTGCTGACCACGCTGACGGAAGCTTTGCAGGAGGATTTCGCGGCGGAGAAGAGGAACGCCCTGCTGGCGCAGCTCGGCGAGTGGTACCTCGCTCATGCCGCGCGACCCGACCTCGCGCTGCCCTGCTTCGAAGCCATCCTCGAGTCCGAGCCCGAGAACGAGCGCGCGTTGATGCAAGCCGCCACGCTCCTCGAGCGACGGCTGGAGCAGCCCGCGCGCGCGGCGGCGCTGTACGAGCGCCTGGTCGCCCGTGATCCAGCCTGCTTGCCTGCGCACGAAGCGCTGGCTCGCATCTACGCGGATCTGGACCCACACGCTTACGCGCGCGCGCTGGCGCGCTGGTCGGACGTCAGCACCGGGCAACAGCGCCTGGAGCTCACGATGCGCCGCGCCCTGTTGCACGAAAAGCTCGAAGAGAGGGACACCGCGCGCTCCCTGTACCAGGCGGTGATCGACGAGCAGCCGCACAACAAGGAGGCGCTGCGCAGCCTCGATCGCCTCTACTCGCAGGGCACGCGCCCCGTCGAGCTACGGCGGGTGCTGAGTCGACAGATCGAGAGCGCGGAAACGCCGCACCAGAAGGTGCAGCTCCTGGCCCGCCTGGCGACGCTGCTGGCGGACGAATTTCTCGAGAACGACGCCGCGGCCGGCGCCCTCGAGGAGCTGCTCTCGCTCGACGCGAGCAACGTGGCCGCCTTGAAGCAGCTCTGCCAGCTCTACCTCAAGCTCGGCTATGGCGATCGCATCGGAGACAGCTACGAGCGACTGCTCGCGGTCCTGCCTCCTGGTCCCGAGCGCGTGAGCGCCATGCTCGAGTACGCGCGCGTGTTCGAGGAACGGCTGCAGCAGCCGGAGGCCGCGCTGGCCCGCTACGAGGCAGTGCTGGCGCTCGACCCGCGCAGCGCTCCGGCGCTCACGGCCGTGGCTCGCCTGTACGCCGCCAGCGGCGCCTCCGACCACGCCGTGGAGGCGCTGGACACTCTGGCGACGCTCGAGACCACGGCAGAGACTCGCGCCGCGGCGCTGTCGCACGCCGCCCAGCTCCTGGAGAGCATGGGCAAGCTCGCCGAGGCCATCGATCGTCACTGGCGGGCGTACGATCTGTTGCCGGCTTCGGCCGAGCTCGGCGCGCGCCTCAAAGCCGCCTGCCTGGCCAACGGCGACGTCGACTTCGTGATCGACTTGCTGGAAAACGACATCCAGCGCGCCTCCGACCCGGCGCTGCGTTCCAGGCTCGGTCTGGAGCTAGGCGCGCTCTTGCTTCGACACAAGGACGACACCGGACGCGCGCAAGCGGCCGCAGAGCTCGCTCTCGCGGCGCGCGCCGATGACGCTGCGGCGCGCGTGCTGCTCGGCGACATCGAGACGCGGCGCAAAGATCCCAGGCAAGCCGCCGCGCACTACGCGATCGCCGTCAAGCGGCTCGACGTCCTCTCCCGAGCGGAGGCCGCGCGCGTCCTTTCGGCCTACGCGCAAGCGCTGCTCGAGATCGGTGACGTGGCCGCGGGGCTCGAGCGGCTCGACGAGGTCTTGCGGCGCTTTGCCGACGATCTGCCGGCCATGCTGAGCGCGAATGAGCTCCTCTTCCACCATGCGCCGAAGGAGCGCGTGATCACGTGCTGCCGCGACATCTTGCAGCGCTTCGCCGCTACGCTGATGGGCCCCGCCAAGAGCCTGGTGCTGTACCGCCTCGGTGAATCTCTGCGCCTCACGAATCAGCTGATCGAGGCGGCCACGGTGCTGGAACGTGCCGCACAGGGGGATCCCGAGGCCACGGCCCCGCTCGTTGCATTGCGCGCCGTGTTCGCGGCTCAGGCTCGCTGGGGCGACGTCGGCCGTACCTTGCAGCGGCAGCTCGAGCGTACCCCGCCGCAGGAACAGGCGGAGCTCTTCGTCGAGATCGGCGACCTCTCCGCCAACCAGCTGAAGGAGCCGGCCACCGCCGCCGGCAGCTACGCGCGCGCGCTGCGCCTGCGCCCCAACGACCCCAAGATCCTGCTCAAGCTCTTGCAGCTCTACACCGCGGAGCGCGACTTCGCCCGCGTGCTCGAGGCCATTCTCGAGCTCGCCGCGGCGACGCCCCCGGGACCGGACCGAGCCAAGCACTTGCTGGTTGCGGCGCGCGTCGCGCTGTCGGAGCTCGCCGACAGGACACAGGCGCTCGCCCTGATCGAGCAGGCGCTTGCGCTCGCTCCCGGCACCGACGCGGTCCTGCGCGAGGCCATGGCGCTACGCCGGCAGGCGGGCGACAGCGCCGGCGCCCGGCGTTTGCTCGAGCAACGCGTCGAGGCTGCCGCCGGTGCCGCGGACCGTGAGCTCGCCCTCAAGCTCGCAGCCGAGCTCGCCGACGAGTATCTGGCGGACCTCCAGGGGCCGGAGGCGATCGCCGTCTACGAGGCGGTAGTGCGGCTCTCCGCCGAGGATCCGGCGCGTGAAGAGATCCTGGCGGAGCTCTACGAGAGTGAGCCCGCTCGCTACCTCGAGCCCGCGCTGCGGCTGGTCGAGCGCGCCATCGCCCGCGATCCGCGCCGGCCCGAGCCGTATCGCCGCCTCTTGCGCACGTACCGCGCGGTGCGCAATCCGGACGGCGCCTTTTGCGCCTGCCAGGCTCTGGTCGCGCTCGGTCAGGCCGATGCCCGCGAGCAGCGTTACTTCCAGCAGCTGCGCTCGAGCGGCGAGGCGCGGGCGCAGGCGGAGCTCAGCCCCGACGACTGGCAGGAGCTCGTGCTCCATCCCAGCGTCGACCCCGAGCTCACGGCGATCTTCGCCTTGCTCGAACCCGTCATCCGTCGTCAGCGCGGAGCTTCGCTCGAGCGCGCCGGATACGCCAACGCAGAGCGTCTGGGGGCCGATGACGGCGCCACGGCGCATGCCATCCTCTTCAGCGCGGCGCTGATCGGCGCCAGGGCGCCGTTGATCGTCGCCGACCCGGCTCTCTCGCGCGGCGTCAAGATGGTCGCGAGCCGAAAGCCATGCCTGGCGCTCAGCGAGCTTTCACGGCGCGCGGACGTGCCGTTGACGCAGGCCGGGTTCGTCGCCGGCAAGAACGTCTGTTACCTCAAGCCGGGCTTTTACTCACGGGTGATCGTGCCCAGAGTGCCGGCGCTCAAGTCGTGGCTGCTGGCCGCGATTCGCTTGCTCTCTCCGCGGCTCAGCCTGCCCCCGGAGATCGAGGGCCTGACGCTGGAGGCCCAGCGCGTGCTCGGTGAACACCTGGCCGCCGACGCGCGCGAGCGCCTGGTCGAGCCTATTGCCGCCCTGGCTCAGCGCGAAACACCGCTCGACGTCGGCGCCTGGGCGGAGGGCGTGGATTGGACCGCCGATCGCGTCGGGCTCGTGATCTCTGGCGACCTGCCGACGGCGCTCGCCGTCATCCGGGCGACGAGCGACGCCGCCGCCAGCGCACTCTTGCCGGAGCGCGAGGCTCAGCTGCTCGCCTACTCGGTGAGCCCAGCGTACCTCGCGCTGCGCGCGAAGTACGGGCTCGACGTGGACGTCTCGGCGGTCGCCCGCATTGCTTCAGTCCCGCCACCCGCCTAGCGGGGGCTCGGGTGGCCGTCGACGCGCAGCTGGAACAAGAAATAGGGTGGGATGCACACGCCGTCGCCGCTCGGCGTGCGGGCGCAGAGGTAGTCGTCACGGCACGGTGACTCGAGATCGCAGCGCCGTAGCCCCGCCGGCGAGGAGTTTTCGGCGACGCAGCTCGAGAACGGCTGGTTGCGCGCCAGGCAATCGTTGAACGACGTCAGCACGGCGATGGCTCCGCAGGTGGCTTCGGGAGGCAGCGCCGCGCAGCTCGCCGTGCACATGCCGCCGGGGAATCCCACTCCGCTCCTGTTGCAGGTCGCTGCCGCCGCGGAGCACGGCAGGTTCTTGACGCGCACGTTCCGGTCGCGATGCGGATCGTCGCTCTGACTGAGCTCGCTCGTCTCACAGGGATCGCCCGCGCCGGCCTGCGCAGGCAAACAGACGCCGACGGTGGCCGGCTCGCCGCGCGGGGCGCCGTGCGCCTGGCAGCTGAGCCCGGGCTTGCATTGCCAGCTCGCGAAACCCGGATCGCCGAGGCCGCAGTGCTCACCGTAGTCGCCGCTGCTCGTTCGTGCGCGTTCGGCGAACGGAGCGCTGAAATCGGCGGACTCACCTCGCGCCGTCGACTCGACCAGCGCGCGACGTCGCTCGAGCTCGCCGTGAAGGTGCGGAGAGATCGCCGTGGCCAGGCCGTTGCCCAGCGCCTCGCCTGGCGCGTCGGTGCCGAGAACGTGGAAACCCGCGAGCGAGCGACTCTGGTGACAGCCGGGACAGCTGAGCGCGTCGAGCCGGCGGAGCAGCGCCTCCGGCGAGCCGATCGTCGAGTAGCCGTCGAGCTTGGCATCGGCGAAATCGGCAGCGCTCAGCAGCTGGCGAAACGGTCGATTGCCGCGCCGGGCGAGACCGTGCGGCGTCACGCTGACGGACACGTTTGCGAGAAAGGCATCGGGAACGCGCAGGACGCCGCGATCCAGGGCGCCGAGCTGCTCCGGCCGACGCAGCCAATCGAGCAGCGCTCGACGCTCCGCCGCTGAACGCTTCAGGCGCGCGACGTCCGGCGTGTTCTCCAGCGGCGCTACCTTCAGGCCACCCTCGCCGGGCACGAAGGTCCTGAGCGTGTACTCGGCGTGTCCGCCGAGATCCGGGCGAATGGTGGACGGCCAGCGCACCGATTGCGCGTTGACGTTGATGCGCGCGATCCTGCTCACGCTCAAGCGAGCAGGTGCGAGTGGACCGTCGCTCCCGATCAGCCATTGC
>DATLIL010000042.1:0-10908 GCA_035539475.1 Polyangiaceae bacterium | reverse complement strand
CTTCGATCTGCGCAACGAGGCGCAGCCCGTCTTCAGCTATCCCGGCACGGCGCTCGAGGTCGCGTTCGAAGCCGACGCCGTCTCGGTGCGCCTGGCCGATCGCGGCAGCGACGACCCCAAGAAGAGCAATCGCTACCAGGTCGTGGTCAACGGCAAGCCCACCCAGGAGGTCGTCGTCTCGCCGAAGCAGGAGCTCTACGAGGTCGCGAGCAAGCTCGGCCCCGGTCAGCACCGCGTCGCGCTCTATCGCCTGACCGAGAGCAACGTCGGCAAGACGGCGTTTCTCGGCTTCGTGCTGCACGGCAAGGACGCCCGCGTGCTCGATCTGCCGGCCCGGCCCAAGCGACGCATCGAGGTCATCGGTGACTCGATCAGCTGCGGCTACGGCAACAAGCTCAGCATCGAACCGCCGCCGAAGGGCAACCCGACCACCGGCTTCACCCCGCAGAACGAAAACCACTACCTCACCTACGGCGCGCTGACGGCGCGCACGTTCGACGCCGAGCTCCACACCGAGTGCGTCTCGGGCATCGGCGTCACGCGCGACTACGGCGGCAACACCCAGAACCAGATGCCGGACATCTTCGCGCGCACCATGCCGAGCGACGCCGAGCCCGGCTGGGACTTCGCGCGCTACGTGCCCGACGCCGTGATCATCAACCTGGGCACCAACGACTTCGGCAAGGGCGTGCCCGACGACGTCACCTTCATCGCCGCCTACGAAGGCTTCGTCGCCCAGCTGCGCGAGCTCTACCCGCGCGCGCACCTCGTCTGCGCCACCGGCCCCACCACGAGCGATACCTGGCCCGCCGGCGAAGCTCGGCTGACGAAGTACAACGCCTGGGTGTCCGGCGTCGTCGAGCGGCGCAATCAGGGCGGCGACGACGCCATCTCCTTCCTCGCGTTCACCCCACAGAAGCCGCCCTTCGGCGAGGACTGGCACCCGACGCTGGCCACTCACAAGAAGATGTCAGCCGAGCTCAACGCGCACCTGCGCAAAGAGCTTGGTTGGTGAGACCACGGCTGCTTGCTTGCTGCGCGGCGCTGGCTTGCGGCGCGCCCTGAAATGCTTGCAGAGCTGCGGTGCCCGATCTAGCCGCTACGCCCGAAGGTTCACGAACGCGTCCAGCGCGCTCGGGTTCTGCAGCGTGTCGCGGCTCGCGGCCTTGTCGGGCGCCATGCCCAGCAGGATCTTCTTGATCGGCACCTCGAGCTTCTTGCCGCTCAAGGTACGCGGGACGGAGTTGATCGCGCGGATCTCGTCCGGCACGTGACGCGGCGAGAGCTCGCTGCGAATGGTGGCCTTGATCTTTTTCTGGAGCGCCTCGTCGAGCGTGGCGCCGGCCGCGAGCACGATGAAGAGCCAGAGCTTGTCGCCGTGTTCGGCCGAGCCGGTGTCGACGACGAGGCTGTCGGCGACCTCGGGCAGCGCCTCGACCACGCGGTAGAACTCGCTCGTGCCCATGCGCACGCCGCCGCGGTTGAGCGTCGAGTCGGAGCGGCCGGAGATGACGCAGCTGCCGCGCGGCGTGATCTTGATCCAGTCGCCGTGGCGCCACACGCCCTCGTAGGCCGAAAAGTAGCTCTCGCGCCGACGCACATCGCCCTCGTCACCCCAGAAGTAGATGGGCATGCTCGGCATGGGCTCGGTCAAGACGAGCTCGCCGACCTCGTCGATCACGGACTTTCCGCCTTCGTCGAAGGCCTCGATCTTGGCGCCCAGGCCGCGACACTGGATCTCGCCCGCGTGGACCGGGAGCAGCGGGCAACAGAGTACGAAGGCCGTACAGACGTCGGTGCCGCCGCTGACGGAGCCGAGCAAGAGCTTGTCGCTGATGCTGCGGTAGACCCAGCCGAAGCCGTCGGCGGGGAGCGGCGCGCCGGTCGTGCCGAGGCCGCGTAGCAGCGACAGATCGGCGACCTTCTTGGGCTCGAGCCCGGCTTTTTGACAGGCGAGCAGGTACGGAGCGCTGGTTCCGAAATAGGTGACGCGCTCTTCGGCGGCCATCTTCCAGAGCGCAGACAGATCGGGATGACCGGGGCTGCCGTCGTAGAGGACGATGGTGGTGCCGAGCAGCAGACCGCTGATCAGGTAGTTCCACATCATCCAGCCGGTGGTGGAAAACCAGAAAAAGCGGTCGTTCTCTCCGAGGTCCGAGTGGAGGCCGAGCACCTTGTAGTGCTCGAGCACGATGCCGCCGTGGCCGTGCACGATGGGCTTGGGCAGGCCCGTGGTGCCCGACGAATACAGCACCCACAGCGGGTGCTCGAACGGCACGCGCTCGAAGCTCACCGGTCCCGGCTCGCGGGTGAGCTCTTCGAAGCCGGCGCCGAGCAACACGGTGTGTTCGAGCTTGGGCAGGCCGGAGACGATCTGCTGGAGCTCCTTTTTCCGGTCGAAGGTCTTGCCGCCGTAGCGGTAGCCGTCGACGGCGAGCAGCACCTTGGGCTCGATTTGCTTGAAGCGGTCGAGCACCGACGAGACGCCGAACTCGGGTGAACAGCTCGACCAGATCGCGCCCAGGCTGGCCGTGGCCAGAAACGCCGCCAGTGTCTCCGGCCGGTTGGGCAGGAGCGCTGCCACGCGGTCCCCTCGCCCGACGCCGAGCCGCACGAGGCCCGCGCGGACGCGGCCAACGAGGTCGTGGAGCTCGGCGTAGGTGAGCTGACTGCGCTCGCCGGCGTCGTTACGGAAGATCACTGCGAGGTGATCGTCGCGACGGCGGAGGGCGTGCTCGGCGTAGTTGAGCTCGGCTCCCGCGAACCAGTGCACGTCGGGCATGGTGCCGCTCACGGGGATGGCTGAGGCGCCGCTCAGGGCAACTCCGTAATAGGCGACGATGCTCTCCCAGAATGCACCGATATCGCCCACCGACCAGGTCCAGAGCTCGCGGTACGTGGAGAAGCTCAGACCGCGCTCTCGCTTCAGCCAGTCCATGTAAGCGCACAGGTTCGAGCGCTGGGTATCCTCGACCGGAGGCTGGTACAGAAGATCGCCTTCGCGCACCTCGCTCATTCGGCAGAGCTTACCGCAAAGCCGAGCGCTGCGCGCTGAGCGGGAAGCCGCCGCGTCTCCGCCCGACGCCAGATAAAGCCGTCGAGCACGTAGTGGGTGAGCTGCGGCAAGGCCAGGAGCGGCACCAGCCAGGGCAGCGCGCCGTCACCGATCGCGGAACCTTCCCCGAACAGCCAGCCGCGCTCGTGCCACACCAGGCGGTCCCAGGAGAGCTCCTCCAGGAACGCCAGCACGAGCACCACGGCCGCGAAGGCACCGAAGCCAGCGGCGGCCACGTCGGCGACCAGCGACTCGGGCGAACGCTCGCGCTGAGCGCGTACGTAGGCCCAGAGCAGCGCCAGATACGGCACGCCGTGAACGATCACGTTCGTCACGGTGAAGTCGAAGTCGGAGTTGGTGAGGACGATGCCCACGTACCAGGTCGCCGCCGTGCTCGTGACGACCACGAAGCGGCCGAGCAAGAGCTCGCGCCGACGCAGCAGCGTGACGGCCTCGCGGGCAAAGAAGGCCACGAGCGAGAGCGCGTACACCACGCGCGCGACGGGCACGAGCAGGTCGACGCCCGGTAGCGACGCGAAATCGCCGGCCACGAACCAGGCAAAGTCGGTGTGCTCGAGGCGAGAGTGCCAGAGCAGCACCGGGTAGAGCGTCCCCGAGTAGACCGCAGCCTCGTCGATCGCGCGCTCGAGCGTCGCCGTGCGGCCGGCGCGTGCGCGATACACCGCCGCGAAGCCGACGGCCTGGCGCACGAAATGAAAGAGGGCGAGGTAGGCGAGCACACGCCAGAACACGAGCGGGCCGGCGAGGTAGAGCGAGACGCTCGCTGCATAACCCAGCACCGGCACGAGCAAGTAGCGCAGTGGGCGCGCGCGGAGCTCGTTGCGATCGAGATAAGTGCGAAAGAGCGTGGACCAGACGTGCGCGACGTCGATGCCGAGAATGAAGGCGACGAACGCCCACTCGGGCAGCCCCGCTTCGAAACCGACCAGGTGGCGGAAGGCGACCAGGCCGAGAGCCAGGAGCGCGCTACCGCCGAAGACCGCGAGGTCGGCGCGTGCGCTCCACAGCCACGGCCCGAAGGTCATAGCGGCTCGAAGCTCCTGCCCTCGGCGCGCGCGACGTCCTCGGCGGCTCGCACGCCCCAGTACTGCGCCTCCTCGAACAGCGCGACGCCGGAGAGATCGCTGTGCGCCATGCGAACGCGTCCCACGGATTCGGCTGCGCGCAGGCGCTCGGCACCCCAGACGGAGCCCGGCAGCGGCGCTGCCATGGCGTGACCCCAGCGAAAGACGTCCAGGCGCTCGAGCCGCGCTTCGAGATCGGGATGAGCGCGCCCGAGATCGGTGAGCACCGCCGTGGCGGCGCTCTGGTGGTCGAGCTCCGCGAGCGCGCGCCGCGCCAGCGCGGGCTCGAGCTCGGCGAAGGGACGATAGTAGGTCCAGATCGTGCGACCGAGATCGGACAGCGTCTGGTGCGTCGCGACGACGTACCCGAGCGACGCGCTGTCGTAGAGCACGTTGTCCCAGGCAAACGGAAAGCCCTTGCCCTTTGGTCTGCCCGAGAGATGCAGATTGGCGACGAGCCAGGGTGAGGTCTCGAATGCCCCCAGAAAGGACGGCCGCTGCTCGCGGAACGGCCTGAGCACACGCCCCGCCACGAACTTTGGCAGCGCCAGGATGGCGTGCCTCGCCTCGAAGCGACGGAGCTTGTTCGTGGCGAGGTCGAGCGCCGCGACGGTGACGCCGTCGGGGCCCGGCACGACGTCGGTGACCAGATGGCCGAGCGAGAGCCGTTGTCCGGCGACGTGAGCCAGGTGTCGCACGAGCCGCCCGTTGCCCTCGGGCCAGGTTAGAAACGGAGCGCTCCGTCCCGGGCCTTCTTCGGCGCGCGAGGCGAAATAGAACAACATGGCCCAGGCGCTGGTGCGCTCGAGCGAAGTGCCGTAGTCGTCGCGGCAGGCGTACTCGACGTACCAGCGCACGACGCTCGAGCGGAAGCCGTGGCGGTCGAGCCACTCCGCGGCCGTGAGCCTGTCGAGCTCCGTGAAAGCGGCGTCGGACGACGAGCGCATGAGCGGCAGCGCGAAAGGGCGTCGTCCCTGCGCGTCGCGCTGGGCGGCGATGGCACCGACCTCTTTCTCGAAGCGCGCGAGCTCACGCCTGTGCTCGGCGGTCAGGCGCGATTCGGGCACGAGTCCCTCCTGCCAGCGGCCGTCGGCGAAGACGCGCTCCTCGGGCGCTCGCACGAGGGCGATCTCGCTGGCCTCGAGCACGTCGCCGCGCTGACTGACGACGCCCATCTCGGCGAGCAGCGCGACCAGCGCGCGGTTGTGCACACTCGGCAGGGGCACGTAGTGGGCGCCCCACGGGTAAGGTACGACGCCATCCTCGTCGAAGGCCGAGGTACCGCCCGGACGGGGCTCGAGATCGAGCAGCACGAAGTCCTGGATCCCGAGCCGCTCGAGCCGCCAGGCCGCGCACAGGCCGCTCGGTCCAGCGCCGACGATCACCGTACCTGTGCGCACGGGAGCTTCGCTGGTGCGCTCGACCGTCGCCGTTGCAAGATCGGCCGGCCGCTGTAAGCGGTGGCCCGCAGTTAACGAAGCGCCGCGGATCGACCCACTCACACGAGCGGGCTCACGCCGGCAGGCCGAAAGCGCGAGCGGCGCTCCAACCAGGGCGGTAAACAGGTCGCGGCGGCTGAGCCTGGTACCGAGCGTCACGGACCTCGGGAAGGTAGTATAGTTTTCCTCACCGATGGAAAACCCGCTGCTCGCCCTAGGCGATCCGCTGCCCTTCGACCAGATCCGCGCCGAGCACGTGGTGCCCGGAGTGCGGCAGCTACTCGAAGAAGCGAACCAGCGCCTGCAGGCGCTCGAGACCGACGCCGTCCCGGCCGGCTACGAGAACGTGCTCGGTGAGCTCGAGCGCGCCACCGAGCGCCTGGAGCTCGGCATGTCGATCGTCGAGCACCTCGAGGCCGTGGCCACGACGCCCGAGCTACGCGAGGCTTACAACACCGTCCTGCCGGAGGTGAGCGCCTTCTGGTCCGGCATCCCGCTACGCGACGGCTTGTGGCAGAGGCTGCGCGACCTCGGTGCGAGCGCCGAAGCCAGGACGCTCGAGCCCACCCGCGCTCGCTTCCTGGAGAAGACGCTCGCCGATTTCAAGCGGCACGGCGCCAACCTCGAGCCCGGCGACAAGGAGCGGCTGCGCGCACTCGACCGCGACCTCGCGCTGGTGACCAACCGCTTCTCGCAGAACGTGCTCGATTCGACCAACGCCTTCGAGCTCGTGCTCGAAGACAAGTCACGCCTCGCGGGTTTGCCCGAGAGCGCGCTCGAAGCCGCGCGCGAGAGCGCCCAGGCCAAGGGCAAGACCGGCTACCGCTTCACGCTGCAAGCGCCGAGCGTGATGGCCGTCTTGACCTACGCCGACGACGCCAAGCTGCGCGAGGAGCTCTATCGCGCCTACAACGGCCGTGCCGCGCTGGGCGAGCACGACAACCGTAAGCTGATCGAGCAGATCCTGGACCTCCGTCGCCAGAAGGCCAAGCTTCTCGGCTACCGCGATTTCGCGGATCTCGTGACCGAGGATCGCATGGCCAAGAACGGCGCGGAGGCCGAGCGTTTCGCCGCCGAGCTCAGCCAGAAGACGCGCCCGGCGTTCCAGCGCGAGGCCGAGGAGCTCCTGGCCTTCCGCCGCGAGCTCGAGGGGCCGAACGCGCCCGAGCTCGTGGCCTGGGACGTCGCCTACTACTCCGAGAAGCTGAAGAAGGCGCGCTACGACTTCGACGACGAGGAGCTCCGCCCCTACTTCGCCGCCGATCGCGTGCTGCAGGGCGCGTTCGAGCTGGCCGAGCGCCTGTACGGCGTGCGCATCGTGGCGCGCAATGACGTCTCCGTGTGGGACAGCAGCGCGCGCGCCTTTCGCATGCTCGACGGCGACGGCAGCGAGCTCGGCGTGTTCTATGTCGATCCCTACCCGCGCGAGAACAAGCGCGGCGGCGCCTGGATGCACGGCCTGCACACGGCGGTTCCGCCCGAGCCGCACCTGGCGGTCTTCTGCGCCAACGTCAATCCACCGGCGGGCGGCAAGCCGTCGCTGCTCACGCACCGCGACGTGGAGACCATCTTTCACGAGTTCGGGCACCTGCTCCACCACCTGCTGAGCAAGGTCACGGTACGCAGCCTGGGCGGCACGCGCGTGGTGCAGGACTTCGTCGAGCTGCCCTCGCAGATCATGGAAAACTGGTGCAGCGAGCGCGAAGGCTTGAACCTGTTCGCGCGCCACTACGAGACCGGTGAGCCGATCCCGGACCACCTGCTCGAGCGCTTGCGCGCGGCTCGTACGTTTCGCGCCGCCACCTTCCAGATGCGCCAGCTCGGCTTCGCGATGGTCGATCTGTCGCTGCACCGCAGCTACGACCCGGCCAAGAACGGCGATCCGCTGAGCTACGGCAACGACATCCTCGCCGCCTACTCGGCCGCTCCCCTGCCGCGCGGATTCGCGATGCTCGCCAGCTTTCTGCACCTGTTCTCGCACCCGGTCGGTTACGCCGCAGGCTACTACTCTTACAAGTGGGCCGAGGTCCTGGACGCGGACGCCTTCAGCCGCTTCAAGAGCGAGGGCGTACTGAGCCAGAGCGTCGGCGGCGCGTTTCGTCACGAGCTACTCGAGCGCGGCGACAGCCGTGACCCGCTGGACCTGTTCGTGGCCTTCATGGGACGACCGCCCCGAGTCGAGGCCCTGCTCGAGCGTCTGGGCCTGGCATCGTAAGGAGCAATGCGAACGGCAACCTGGATCGCGGTGATGGTCGGTGGCGTGGCGGGAGCGGCCGCTGCGCTCGGCCGCATGCCACCACCGACCGAGGCGCCCGCGCCGGAGCTCAGGCCCGTTGCCGCGCTGCCCGCTGTCAGCGTCGCCCCGCCAGCGCCACTCGAACCGGTGCCGGCCGCTGCCGCGACCGCGAGCACGAGCGCTGTAGCCGTAGCGAGCAAGAACGCGGCTCCCATGCCCCAGACTCCGGCCGTGAACTCGCGCTACGAGCTCACCGGCTACGAGATCGCCTGCCACGAAAAGAAAGATCCCGGCGCCTGTCGAGCCTCGGCCATGGCCTACGAAGAGGGCAAGGTGGTCTCGGCCGATCTCGCGCGAGCCAAGCTCTTCCGCAAGATCGAGCTCACCTTCCTGGTCAAACACTGCGAGAGCCAGGTGCCTGCGGCGTGCAGTGATCTCGCCTATCGCTACCAGCGTGGTGACGGCGTCGCCAAGAACGAGGCGTCGGCCCAGGTGCTGCTGCAGCGCGCCAAGGAACTCTGCTTCGGCAGGCGCTCGGAGATCTGCCGCACGCTCGGCGTGGTCCCCTAGCAGCCGCTAGGGATGCAGACCGAAAAGACGCAGCCGACGCCCGGCAGATTGCGCACGTCGATCGTCCCGCCGTGAGCCTCGACCGCGCGCCGCGCGATCACGAGCCCGAGACCGACGCCCCGGCGATCGCGACTCTGCTGCACGAAGGGCTGGAACATGCGCTCGCAGGCGCCGTCGGCGAGACCGCCGCAGCGGTCCTCGATTTCCATGCTCACGCGATCACCCAGCGCGCGCGCACGCAAGACGACGCGCTGGTGGTCGCCGCTGAACTTGATCGCGTTCTGCACCAGGTTGCTCAGCGTGGACAGCAGCAGACGAGGATCCCCCACGACCTCGAGATCGGGCGCGACGTCGAGGTCGAGCGCGATCTCTCGCTCCGGAAAGGCTGCCGCGGCGACCTCCGCGAACAGTCCGGCCACCGCCAGGCGCTGGCGCTCGACCATCACACCGCTGCTGAGCCGCGTCTCCGCCAGGGTCTGGTTGATCAGCTGGGTGCTCTGCCGCAGCGCTCTGCGCACCACGTCCGCCGTGCGGCCGTCGATCGCCACCTTGCCCTTCTGCAGCATGTCGAAGCCGATCAGCGCCGTGGAGACGGCGTTGCGGAGCTCGTGGGCCAGCTGTCCCAGGTACTCGGCGCGCTCGCGGGCCTCGAAGCTGCGCTCCTCGACGCGGTAGGACTCGACCGCGGTGGCGATGGCTTCGTCGACGCAACGAGTCAATAGCTGGAATTCTCGCGGCGCAGGCGTCTCGCCGTATTCGATGGCGAGGCCGCTGACGACGTCGCAGATGAGGGCGTAGTCACGCACCACGCTGCCGATCTCGAAACCACGACGCCGGCGCTCGAGGCCGTGTTTGACCGTGACGGAGTCCGCCCCGTTTCCGGGCGGCCCCCCCGAGGCCGGAGGCTCGGAGTCGCGTCGCAGCCGATCGATCACCTCGTCTACGAAAATCGGCAGGCTCTCCATCAGCTCGATCTCGTCACGGTCGGGGTAGTCCCTCTTCAGCTGCCGCAAACAGTGATCGAGGATCTCGGTCCGGTGTCGACTCATCAGCTCGTAGAGCATTCCCGGCTCCGCGGGCTGCAAGCTCCGGACCTCAGCGCAGAGGCTCGGACAAAGCTGCGCCGGAGCGCAGGCCTGACCGAGGCGGATTGGTGCGATCGAGGCGCGCCGCCAGGAACTCGGCAAAATACCGCGTCGCGGCGCTCACCCTCGACGCTTGTAAGCGGCGCGGATGAGCTCGAATTCTGCGCCCCCGACGCGTCACCTCGCGGTAACGAGAGCGCCCCGACAGATGAGACGCTCGTCATGACGCGACTCGTCGACGCCACAGGCGGCGTGGCCACCGAGCTTCCGGCCGCGATCAGGCGGCGCCGGCGCTTTTGCCTGGCCCGTGCGCCACATTGTGGGCATAACTCGCGGGATAGCGATGCCCACTGTCTTCATCGACGGCCGCGAAGGCACGACTGGTCTGCAGATCCACGAACGGCTCCGCGGGCGCAGCGACCTCGAGCTCCTGGAGATCCCTGCCGAAAAACGCAAGGACCCTGCGGCTCGCCGCGAGCTCGTCAACGCCGCGGATTTCCTCGTCACCTGCCTGCCCGATCCTGCCGCCATCGAGTCGATCGGCATGATCGACAATCCGCGTACGCGCGTACTCGATCCCAGCACCGCCCACCGCACCGCCCCGGGCTGGGTCTACGGCTTCGCCGAGCTCACCAGGGACCAGCGCCAGACCATCCGCAGCGCAACCCGTGTGAGTGTTCCCGGCTGCCACGCCATCGGCTTCGTTGCTGCGCTGCGTCCACTCGTCGACGCTGGAGTCCTCGCGCGTGACGGAGCCGTGTCCGCATTTTCGCTCACGGGTTACAGCGGGGGCGGCCGCAAGATGATCGAGGAGTACGAGAGCGGCGCCGACGAACGTCTGGGTGCCCCGCGCGCCTATGGCCTCGGCATGAAGCACAAGCACCTACCCGAGATGCAGAGCCTGGTGGGGCTTGCACACCCGCCCTTGTTCGAACCGGTGGTCTCGAATTTCTACCAGGGCATGCTGGTTTCGATTCCGCTGGCCACGCGCTTCCTGACTCGGAAAATCTCACCCGCTGGCGTGCACGAGCTGCTCTCGCGCCACTACGAGGGCGAGCGTTTCGTGCAGGTGATGCCGCTCTCCGCCGACGGCAGCAGCCAGAGCGGCGGGCTCTATCCCACCGCCTGCAACGGCACGAACCGGCTCGAGCTCTTCGTGTTCGGGCACGACGAGCAGCTGCTCGTCTGCGCGCGCCTCGACAACCTCGGCAAGGGCGCCTCCGGGAACGCGGTGCAGAACCTGAACCTGATGATCGGCGCCGACGAGGCCACCGGGTTGAGCTAGTTCGGGATGGCGACGACGACGGCGGTGGCGTTGTGCCAGCCGTCGAGCTTGCCCTGGTAGCGAGCGATCTCTCCGTAGGTGAGAAAGCCGGCCAGCGGCACGTCGCCAAAGACCGAACGCACGGCGTCGATCTCGCGCTGGAAGCCGTCCTTC
>DATLIL010000041.1:0-2418 GCA_035539475.1 Polyangiaceae bacterium | reverse complement strand
TGCTGGGTCCAGGTCATGCTCGGTTCCGTCAACGCGGCCTATCCCTACGACGAGGACCCGCTCGCGCGGCTGGAGCGCTGCGGCCTGGCCGGTCGGGTGGAGGAACTGATCGCGTTCGAGGCGAAGATGTACGCCACGTTCATCCTGAAAGAAGCGACACCGGCGAGCTCGGCCGCCTTCGTGGACGACTGGTTCGCCACGATCCTCGAGCTCGGCGACGGTTACGCCACGCGGGTTCAGCTGGAAGACCTGGGCTAGCCAAAGTGCGAACGCTCGCGCGCCGCGCTAACCTTCCGGGCGGATGAGCTCCGCGTCAGGGTCCTTCTGGAAGTCGCCGCCCGTCGCGGCTTCCGTGGCGGCGCTCGCTGGCGTGATCCTGTTCGAGGTCGTCATGGCTCGCGGCGGCGGTGAGCCGGGCCAGGCGGTGCTGTTCCTGGGGCGCTTTCACCCGCTGGTCGTGCACCTGCCGATCGGCATCTGGGTGCTGGTGGCCCTGGCCGAAGGAGCATCGCTGTTCCCGCGCTTCAAGCCGCGCGTCGATCCGGCGCTGCAGCTCGCGCTCCCGCTGCTCCTGGCCTGTACGGTGGGCGCCTTCGTGCTCGGGCACTTGCTGGGCAAGGCCGGTGGCTTTCCTCCCCACGCGCTGACACTGCACCGGCGGCTCGAGTTCCTGGCGACGATCGGGACCTCCGTCACCTTGCTGCTGTTCAGCTACCAGGCACGAGCCGAAACGAGCGGCGCACGCCTGGCGTACCGCGGTGTGCTCGCCGCGAGCATCGGCCTGCTCTCGATCGGTGCGCATTTCGGCGGCACGCTCACGCGAGGCGACACGTACCTCTCGAAGTACGCGCCGGGCTTTCTCAAGCCCATGCTCGGCGGTGAAGAGCCGAAAGCCGCCGCGCCCCCGGCACCGCCTCCGCCGAGCGCCGAGCCGCTGCTCTACGCGAACGTGGTGCACCCGTTGCTCGACAAGTACTGCGTGGAGTGCCACCACGACCAGAAGCGGAAGGGCAAGCTGCGCCTCGACACGCTCGCCGGTCTGCAAAAGGGCGGCGAAAACGGCGCCGCGATCAGCCCCGGCTCGTCCGAGTCGAGCCTGCTGATCAAGCGCATGTTGCTGCCGGCCAGCGACGACGATCACATGCCGCCCGCCGACGAGGCTCAGCCGAGCGCCGACGAGATCGCGGTGCTGCGCTTCTGGATCGATCGCGGCGCCGGCGACGCGCTGCGGGTGCGCGACATGCTTCCGCCCGAAGGCGCGCGCAAGGTGCTGCTGAACTCGATCGCGCCCGGCACGGCCCCGGCCCCAGCCCCAGCTGAAGCGCCGGCGCCAGAGCCCGCAGCAGTGAAGCCGGCCGCACCCAGCGCTTCTGCTGAACCCAAACAGCCGAAGGAACCGGCGGCTGCAGAACCAGCCGCGGCCAAGCCGGAACCGCCCGTCGTCACGAGCCTGAGCGGGCCGGCGATCCTCGACGCCAGGTGCGGCAACTGCCACGGCGCCAACAAGCAGAAGGGGAAGCTGCGAGTGGACAGCCTGGCGGCGCTGCTTCGCGGCGGCAAACACGGCCCAGCGCTCGTACCTGGCTCGCCGGACCAGAGCAGCATCATCCAGCGCCTACGGCTGCCGCTGTCCGACGACCGCCACATGCCGCCGTCAGACGAGCCGCAGCTCAGCAGCGCCGAGGTCGCGGCGCTCAACGCCTGGGTGAAGCGACAAAGCGCCAGCCCGCCACCAGCCGCGGTCGCACGAGAGCCCGCCGCCGCGGCGACGGAGCCGGCAGCCGTGAGCGCCACGCAGCCCGAGGCGCCCACCGTTCCAGCCTCGACCACGATCGAAGCAGCGCCGGCGGCGGCAGCGGAAGACAACTCCGCGCTGCTCGCCAGCTTGCCGCCCACGGTCCACCTCTGGACGGACGCCGTCCAGCCGATCTTGCAGGACAAGTGCGGCAAGTGTCACAGCGGCGCGGCGCCCAAGGCGGACCTCGACGTGAGCAGCGTGGCGAAGCTCAAGACAGGCGGCTGGAGCGGGCCCGGCGTCGTGGCCAGCAAACCCGCCGACAGCCTGGTGTTGCAGCGCTCCAAGCTGCCGGAGAGCGACGACGATCGCATGCCGCCGCCTGGCGAGCCGCCGATCAAACAGGGCGAAATCGACCTGGTCGAGGCCTGGGTCGCGCTCGGCGCCGCAGAGGGCACCACGACGGAGACCAAGACGCTGTCGGGACCAGCGCTCGAGGTGCTGTCCGCTACGCTGCGAGCCCCCCGCGCGCAGGCGGCAGAGCACGAAAAGGTCGAGGCCAAGGCTGGCGGCTGCGCGGCGTGCACCATCGGTGACTCTCGCCCGATGCCGTTCGAGGCGCTGTTCGTCAGCCTGGCGGGAGCGCTGGCGTTGCTCCTGCGCCGGCAGCGTCAGTTCAGGCG